>NZ_JBLWEP010000030.1:0-19853 GCF_048287355.1 Candidatus Electronema sp. TJ | reverse complement strand
AGGTTCACGTCAATCGGCGAGGCAGCCACGACCGGGTAGCGGAAGGCCATTGCCGTCGCGCCGACAGAGCGGTAGTTGCTGTCCTCCAGCGGGGCGAGGCAGACTTTCTTGTCGCCAATCATCGAGGTGACTTCGCGCAGGGTCTCGGTGTCCTTGTCCGCGTTGCCGCAGCCCCAGACGATGATCGGCACGTCAACCGCCTGAATCACCTTGGCCGCATCCTGCGCCGCATCTTTCGCCGGACGGTTCGCGCCGTTGGGATCGGTGCCAGCCAGCCAGATGTTGATCGCATCAGCCTTATACACATCCACGCATTTCCGCGCCCAAGCTGCCGGATCGCCCATCACGTCATCAAAGTACTTGCTCAGAGTGGCTGGCCAGTTGTCCGGGCGGATGTCCATCACTTCCATTGCGATCAGCGGCTTGTGCGGCATCTTGCCTTCAAAGAGATGGAAAGGCAAAGAGCTGGCACCGCCGACCGTCACGGTCTTGCCGCCGTTGCCCAGCGTCACCTCGCGGATTGCGCCGGAATAGGCGACCTTGTAGCTCGCCGCAGGCACCTTGCTGGCCCGCTCGGCAAAGGGAGCTTCACCAGTCTTCAGCGCAGGCGCAGACAAATCAGCCGACACAGCAGCCGGGGCAGCGGCTTTTGCTTCCGCCTCAGCTTTGGCCTTGGCCTCTGTTTCCGCCTTTAACTTGGCTTCCGCATCTGCCTTGGCCTTTGCCTCGGCTTCAGCCTTCGCTTTGGCCGCAGTCTCTTCCTTAGCTTTTGCTTCAGCGGCAGCCTTGGCTGCTGCTTCCGCCTGAGCCTTTGCCGCCGCATCGGCCTCAGCTTTCGCTTTGGCTTTAGCCTCTGCTGCGGCCTTGGCTGCGCTGTCATCCGCAACCGGAACTGCCGGAACGACCGGCACAGCTACAGGTGCCGCCGCAGGCTTGCAGCACTTCGGCCCTTGGCTCAAGACTGCTGCCGCATCAACGAAATTCATCAAGGCGTTGAATTGATCATCGCTGAGTCCGTAGGCCTTCTTCAATGCCTCCAGCCCCTTGTTCAGGGATTCCAATGCCGCTTTGCGGCCTTGCTCGTTCATCTCATGCTCTCCCGCATCGTCATCAGCCGCTGCTGCGGCAGGTTGAATCTCTGCCCCAGCCTGCGGACGGACGGCAGCGGCCAGAGCCTCTGCTTCCTTCCGGGCTGCGGCGATAATCTTCTCGGCTTCGGCTTTAGCCTGCGCCAGCAGCTCATCAGCCGCCGCGCTGCGCACCTCAATGGTCTCGGCAACAGGGGCCGCGCTCTCTTTGGCAGGCTGAACAGCAACGGCATCCTCAGCAAAGGTCGGACGGGGCAGCAGACCGGCCTTCTCGCAAATCTCGCCGACCGCTTCCTCCCACTCAATGGCCATGACATGGACACCGGCCACGCCCGGAATCTCCTTGACCTGATTGATGATGTCCACGCAGATGTTGATGCCTTCCTGCTTCTGGTTCTTCGCACCCTTCATCCGCTCGATCACTGCGTCGGTCACATCCATGCCCGGCACCGAGCTTTTCATATAGCGGGCCATGCCCAGCGACTTGGGCGGGGTCACACCGGCGAGGATGTAGGCCTTCTCGGTCAGGCCAAGGTCGCGGGCCTGCTTCATGAAGGCCGCAAACTTCTCGACGTTGTAGATGATCTGGGTCTGGATGAAGTCCGCGCCGTTGGCGATCTTCTTGCCCATGCGCACGGCCCGGAACTCAAACGGCCAGGCGAAGGGGTTGGCTGCCGCGCCGAGGAAGAGCTGCGGAGCCTTGCCCTTCAGCTCCTCGCCGCACTGGAACTTCTTGCCATCGCGCAGGTCGCGCATCATGCCGAGCAGCTGGATCGAGTCCATGTCGAACACGCCCTTTGCGCCGGGATGATTGCCGAACTTTTGGTGGTCGCCGGTCAGACAGAGGAGGTTCTTCAGCCCCAAGGCGGCGGCGGCCAGCATGTCGGACTGCATCGCGATTCGGTTGCGGTCGCGGCAGGTCATCTGGATGACCGGCTCCACGCCCTCAGCCTGGGCTATCAAGCCCGCGCCGATGGACGACATGCGTACGATGGCGGTCTGGCAGTCGGTGATGTTGACCGCATCCACCTTGCCCTTGAGCAGCCTCGCCTTGGCGCGGACCACCTCCGGGTCACTGTTCTTCGGCGGCCCCAGCTCGCCCGTGACGGCGAACTGGCCGCTGCGGAGCACCCGCTCCAAATTGCTCCCTGATTTCATAATCCTCCTTCTATCTGATCCGCCGCTGGGGCGGAAAATATTTGGCAATTTCTTTATTAAACGCTGACGGTCGGGCTGGCTTGGCCGTTTTTCTGTAGGAGCGAAAGATTTTTCGCCTCTGCGCTGCCGTTCATCGGCC
Source organism: Candidatus Electronema sp. TJ (assembly GCF_048287355.1). NCBI lineage: Bacteria > Pseudomonadati > Thermodesulfobacteriota > Desulfobulbia > Desulfobulbales > Desulfobulbaceae > Candidatus Electronema > Candidatus Electronema sp. TJ. The sequence goes on along the minus strand of NZ_JBLWEP010000030.1, from coordinate 17,468 downwards.
CGCCGTATCCGCAGAACGGCCATTTGGATCGGTTCAACGGCTCTCAGGGGCCGTTCTACATATCTACGGGGCGGTTCATCCGCCCTTGGGATACGTTCAACGGCCCCGGAGATCGATTCAACGCATCCGTTGGGGCACGGCGCGCCGTGCCCTTACCATTGTTCGCCGCCGACAAGCCCCTCAATGCTTCCCGCCGCCGCAACCCATGCCGCCGATGCCTTTGCCCGCTTCGATCTCGCGGCGCATGGCCATATCCATCAGCACGCGCTCCTTCTTCTTATTGATGCCGAGGGCCTCACGCTTCTCCTCAATCGCGGCGATCATCGCCTTGGCAATGTCTAACGGCTCACTGGCCACGCCCCAGCAGGCTCCGTACTCCTCCTTCAGCCCTTTGAGGATGTAATCGGAGAACTTCTTGGCCCCGTTGATCGGCAGATTCTGGAAGATGACGTGTGCACCGCTGGCGACAAAGTATTGACCAATGGCCACCGCCTTTTCGCTCATCCAGACCGGCGCGGTGCCGACCGCAGGCAGCTCGGCGATGTCATTGCCAAGGCCGCCTTCGTGCACCATCTCGGTCAAGGCGATGAGCAGGCGGGAGTTGTCCACGCAGGAGCCGACATGCAGCACCGGCGGCATACCCACCGTCTCGCAGACTTCGCGCAAGCTCTCGCCCGCGTATTCGGTCGCCGCCTCCGGCCGCATCAGGCCAGCCCGGCCAAGTGCCTGGGCTGCGCAGCCAGTGGCCAGCACCAGCACGTTGTTTTTGATCAGCTCTTTAGCGATGATCTCATGCACGTTGTCGGCGTGCTTGTAGTGCTCGCAGCCGACGATGGCAGCCACGCCCCGGATGCGGCCATTGATGATGTTGTCGTTCAGCGGGCGGTAGGACTGGCGGAAGCGGCCGCCGAGCATGTAGTTGATCGTCTCGTGGGAGAAGCCAACCACGATGTCGAACTTTTTGTCTTTGGGGATGTAATGCGGCCCGCGCTTCTTGAAGTTGTTGATCGCGTGGGTGAGTATCTTTTTGGCCGAGGCGTAGGAGTCGTGCTCGTCAAACTGGATGTGCACGCCGTCCGGCATCATCGCCCGATAGTTGGTGGTGATGATGTCAGTGTGCATCCCCTTCACTACTTGGGCGAGGGACTGCATCACGCACTGCACATCCACTACCATCGCCTCGACCGAGCCCGTCGCCAAGACCATCTCCTGCTGAATGAAGGAACCGGCCACCGGTATGCCCCGGCGCATCAGGATCTCGTTGCCGGTGCAGCACACGCCTGCGAGGTTGATGCCCTTAGCCCCTACTTTCTTCGCCAGCGCAAGCAGTTCCTCGTCCTCAGCCGCGAGACAGAGCGATTCCGCTAAAAGTGGCTCGTGGCCATGCACGGTGATGTTGACCATGTCCTCGCGCAACACGCCGAGATCAATCGTGGCCCGCTTCGGCACCGGCGTGCCGAACATGATGTCGGTCAGCTCGGTGGAGAGCATCGAGGAACCCCAGCCGTCAGCCAAGGCGCAGCGCGAGGCCTGGCGGATGATGTTCTTGTACTCCTGATCCACGCCCATGTGGGTGCGGTGCATGGTCTCCACCACTTCACGGTCAACCCCGCGCGGCTCAAGGCCCTGGGTCTTCCAAATCTTCTGCTGCTTCTGCGGAGCGCGTTTGAGCATGGTCAGCGGCGTGTTCTCCTGCTGGCCGAATTCAGCTAAAGCGCGCTGGCCCAATTCAAGGGCGATCTCGTTCTTGTCGCGACCCTCAGTGGCGATGCCGAAGAGCTGGGCCATCTTGTGCAGCTTGGCCACGTCTTTGATCTGATGCGGGGTCTCGCCCTTGGCTGTGGCGATGAAGCCGCGCACCATCTCGCGGGCATGGTCGGTGTGAGCCGAGGTACCTGCGGCGACAATGCGGGCGAAGTTGCGGGCCGCGACCGTGTCAGCGGTGGCCCCGCAGATGCCGACCATGCTTTCCACGCCGTCAATGATCTGGCACGGCCCCATGTTGCAGTTTTTGCAGCAGGTGCCCTGCGAGCCAAAGAGGCAGGCGGACATGCCGCGCTCCTCGATGCGGGTGTAGGCGGTGCGAACTTTTTTAGCTAATTCCTGACTGAGCAGCTCGCGGGTGGAGCTGGCGGTGATCTCGTTGCTGCTGGCGATGCGGCTGGGCTTGGCCATAACTCAGGTTCTCCTTTAAGAAAGAAAAAAGTTCTGAAACTTACGCCAGCCCGGCGAACTGCTTCGCCGACTGAACGGTGTTCTTCATCAGCATGGTGATGGTCATCGGCCCGACCCCGCCCGGCACCGGGGTGATTGCGGCGGCTTTCTCCTTCACCGAGTCAAACTCCACGTCGCCTGCGAGCTTGGCCTTGCCGGACTCGGTCACGCCAACGCGGTTCACCCCGACATCAATCACAACTACGCCTTCTTTGACCTGATCGGCCTTGATCATGTTGGCAACACCAGCGGCAACGATGAGAATGTCGGCGCGCTTGGTGTGGAAATCCGTGTCTTTGGTCTTGGTGTGGCAGAGGGTGACTGTGGCGTTGCCGCCTGCCCGCTTTTGCAGCATCAGGTTGGCGACCGGCTTGCCGACGATATTCGAGCGGCCAACCACCACCACTTCCGCGCCGTCGGTCTGCACGCCGCTGCGCTGAAGCAGCTCGATCACGCCGTGCGGGGTGCAAGGCAGGAAGCAGCGTTCGCCCAGCATCATCCGACCGACGTTGACCGGATGGAAGCCATCCACGTCTTTGTCCGGGTTGATGGCGTTCAGCACCTTGGCCTCATTGATCTGCTTGGGCAGAGGCAGCTGCACAAGGATGCCGTGAATCTTCGGATCGTTGTTGCACTTTTCGACCAGAGCCAGAAGCTCGGCTTCGCTGGTGCTGGCGGGCAGAGTGATCTGCTCGGAATGGATGCCCAGCTCCTTTGCGGTCTTGTTCTTCGCTGCCACATAGGACTGCGAAGCCGGGTCCTCGCCGACAAGAATCGTGACCAAGCCCGGCACGACGTTATGCTGTGCGGCCAGCCCGGCAACTTCCGCCTTCAGCTCTGCCCGGATTTCCTTGGCAACTTCGGTGCCGCTGATGATGTGTGCGCTCATGAATGTTCCTTAACAATTTATACATAATCTGGCAGCCGCAGCCTCCTGCCTCAGACTGGCGGCAGAGAAAGCGGACGGCTGAATGAAATCGAATTGTTCGACTGCTGGGGGCAAGGAAAATATATACTCCATTCTCTGTGTTTTTTTCAAGCTAAATCCGGCACTGCATTGCTCGCTCCCGGCATTTCTCCGCGTTCTACAGCAGCGTTTGTTCAAAGTGCCCGGCGGGATACATCAGGTTGCGTCTCCACCTATCAGCATTTCCTCTCTTTTTCTTCAAAAAAAGTGAAGGGAAAAAGCGCAAATTCATGTTCTGTTCATACCCTGTTCACCCCGTGTTCATTTGCCGCCGGGTAATATAACAACATAAGGAGGATGGAAGTCGGCCGCTTTGGTCTGATTTCCGAAGAACACGATAAGAGCGGGGCTGTTCGCTTCCGCAGGAGAGAGAAAATGAAGAACAGCAGAATGCAGTCGGCAAGCAAGGTGTTCTTGGCAGCGGCAACATTCATTCTTTCCGCCGGTTGTGCAGCGGCATTTGCACAGAATGGAAATCAGAATCCGCTGCTGAGCGACGCAATCCAGCATTGCGGCTGCGACAGAAAGGAAGGCGTGGAAATGTACGTGCAGAATGTTATAAATGATGCACAAAAGCGTGGCTTGACTTGCGATACAACAAAAATACATGCCTTCGCCTGTATCACCTCTTATTGCTCCATCTGCAGAGAGCATCCTAAGCTGATGGAGAACTGCATGAAGATGGGAGCAGAATATTTAGCCGCTTCACCAGGGTTCTGCCAGATTACTGGCAATTTAACAGCAGGGCAGTTTATGCCGCTCTGGTGACGGGACGAGGAAACGATATGACGTGCTGCGCCGACTGGCTGTTCATTTTCATAGCCTGTCTTGGCGTGATCATGATTGCAGCCGCTGGCCTGCTGGCCTCAGGCGGAAAAGAGAAAAAGGGCAACACAGATTGAAGTGGACAGCCGCCAAAAAGTCCCAAAGCCGCTGCTGTTCATCTTCTGTTCATCTAAGGCCGGTTATTGTAGGCCAACAAAAAAAGATGCCAGCTCATAGCTGGCAGATGAAGCAAACGCAGAGCGGAGCAGAATGTCCGCAGGAGAAAAAAATGAAAACTTTGATGCAGGCGACAGGCTGGGTGTTGGCAGGATTGCTTCTTTGCGCTGGTTCAGCAGCGGCGATGGACACCCAGACTCCGGCAGACCGCTGCGGCTGCGATCAGGCCAGCGGAGTGAAAATGTATGTGGACAATGTTATTCATGATGCCCAGCAGCGCGGCATCACCTGCGAGGCGGCGAAAATGTACACCGAAGCCTGCATCAGTGTCTACTGCTCCATCTGCGATGATGCCGCCTCTCGTGCGCGGTGCCAGCAGATGGGAGCAAGCTACTTCCTCAACTCGCCCGGCTTCTGCCAAATGCCGCAGCAAGCTCAAGCTGTGCCGCTGACCGCCGGATGGGCAAGATAAGCTGCTGAAACATCGGCGCAGCAACTCACAGCAGTTCCTCAGCGTCTCTGCCCCGACTCCTCCTCCGCGCCATAGGGGTGCGGAACAGGGGCAGAGACGCTGTCTTGTTTATCTCTGCTGCCTGCGGACGAACTGGGCGGCCTCCATCCCAGCCACGCAGCCCTCGCCCACTGCCTTGGCCATCTGATAGGGCGGCCCAGTGATGTCTCCGGCAGCGTACACGCCTGAGATGTTGGTCTCCTGCCTGCGGTTCACCTCAATGTATTTAAACAGCTCCATGTCCATCTGCACGCCGATCTGAGCGGCGAGCTGAAGCGCGCCTTTGGCTCCCAGTTCAATGAACACCCCGTCTGCCTTGACTGCCTCGCCGCTGTCCAAGACAACCTGCTGCACCCCAGTCTCATTGCCGCAGATTTCCTTGACCTTGCGGCCTGCCAGCAGCTCAACTCCGCTCCCCTTCAGCCGCCGGAGCAGCTCGTCCGAGACCTTCAGCTCTGTCGCAGCCAGATAGACTTTGCTGGCGTAGTCAAGCAGAGTCAATGCGCCGTCAACCGCCGCACTGTGATTGCCGACCACCATCACCGTTGCTCCACGGAAGAAATTGGCATCGCAGTCAACGCAGTAGCTTACTCCACGCCCTGAGAACTCGCTCTCTCCTGGCACGCCCAGCTTGGTTTTGGCAGTGCCCATCGCCAGAATCAGGGCGCGGCAGAGCGGCTTGCTGCCGCTCTCGGTCTCCACAACAAAGAACCCATCGTCCCTCTGACTGATTTTGAGCAGGTCCTCACGCACATGTTCGGCACCGAAGCGGACAGCCTGCGCCAAGCCGGTCTCAAGCAGCTCTCTGCCGCTCTTCACCCCGTCCACGCAGGCATAGTTCTCCACATGCGCGGGATACAGCGCACTGCTCTCGATCCGTCCCAGCAGCAGTGTCCGGGTTTTTCTGCGGGCGGCATGAATGGCCGCCTGAATGCCCGCCGGGCCTGCGCCGACAATAAGCACGTCATAGACCGACTCCGCCAGATCGGCGGGTTTCTGTTGTTCCATTGTTCCTGTTATCCTGAAGGGGGTGCGGAAGCCGCCGCTGCCGAGACGCGGCACTGCGGCCAGCGGATTTAATTCTTCTTAGGCTCCGCCGCAGGCTCCTTGGTCTCTGCTTTGGCCGCAGCGGCTTCCGGCTTGGCTGTCGCAGCAGCGGCAGGCTGCGTCGGCTCCGCAGCCTTTTTCTCATCAACGGCAGGCGGATTGACAACAATATCGCCTTTGATGTTTTGGAAAATCTTCTCTCCGATGCCGCTCACCTCCTTCAGCTGCTCAATGCTGGTGAACGGCCCTTTCTCCTGCCGGTATTTGATGATGCTTTCCGCTTTGACCACCCCGATTCCAGGCAGCGTGTCAAGCTGCTCCTTGGTGGCCGTGTTCAGATCAAGCCCGGCAAAGGCGGCGGCGGACGACAGCAGGACAAGCAGCAGCGCGAGAGAAATTCTTTTCATGGACATCGCTCCTTGGTTCGTTGAGGTGCAACAAAGCAGACTGTCTGTATCTTCTTCAGGCAAAATCTCCAATATAAGATTGCAGAACGATGAAAGTCAACGCAAAAATATGCGGAACATTCCTCCAAGAGACAGCTTCGTTCAGGCCGCAGGAGATTTCGGCGTAGCGTCCAATCTTCGCCGCAGGCAGCGTCCGATGATGAGCAGCAACAGCGCGGCAGCCAAGGCCCAAGGAATTGCGGCAAACATATGACCGACAGCCAAGAGCTTGGACCATGCTGGTTTGACTGAATCCTGCGAAGCTCTGTAGCGGCTCCAAATTGTCCAGTCGCCGTCATTGGCATCCAAGAGCACTTCCACTGTCTGCTCTTTGCCAGTGTCCTCCAGCACGTTATAGGATATTGCGGCATAGTTTGTCGTGGCCTGCCCTTCCGGCTTGGAAAGCAGAAAGGTGGCCGGACGCTTTTCAAGCGTCTCCAGCTCGCTCAGCTTGAGGACGCGGAAGCTGCTGCCTGCCTCGCCCGGCTCAACCGCAATTGAGAAACCGCTGTGCACGGTGTCGCCCTTGCTGACATCGCGCTCATCCAGTCTGCTGAGAGCATGTGGCCCCGCAATCAGAAAGCAAGTGCAGCTGACCGGAAAGAAAAGACCGGATCCAAGGATCAATACGGCATAACGAAGCAGCTTCAACAGTTGTTTCACCTCAGCCTGCGCAGTTCCTCCACTGTCCTGTCCGCCAGCTCAACTGCGCTGCCGACATACTGCTCCGGGCTGTCGAGCGGCGCAAGCTCCTCTTTGCTGAACACAGGGCCAAGCTCCGTGTCCGCAAGCACGGCCTCTTTCAGGCTGATCCGCTGTTCAGCCGCATCGGCGGCCAGCTTGCGCAGCTTCTCCATCGCCTCATTCTTACCCACGATCTTACCGAGACGGAAGAGCAGCCATTCAGTGGCGATCAGGTCTTTCTGACGATGGAGGTTGGCCAGCATCTGCTCAGGCCGGACAATCAGGCCGGAGAGCACCTGAAGCAGGCACGACACGCTTGCGCCGGTGTAGATGCACAGCTGCGGCATGGCCAGCCATTCTGTCCAGAGACAGCGGGGATCGCGCTCATGCTCGTGGGCCATGCTCTCGATGACCGTGCCGCTCAACGCCCGCACATGCCTGCTCAAGGCGGCGATGCGCTGGCAGAGCACCGGGTTCTGCTTGTGCGGCATGGTGCTACTGGCTGCCGCGCCGGACAGAGACGGCTCGCGCAGCTCATCCAGCTCGGTCTTTTGCAGCAGATAGATTTCGTTGGCGATCTTGGCCAAGGTCATGACCAGCAGGGCGAAATCCGAAGCCAGCTCGGCCACGCGGTCGCGGGCGGTATGCCAGGACAGCGGATCGTGGCTCAGGCCAAGCAGGTGCATCGTCTCTTTGGCAAGCTCGATGCCCTGCTCTCCCAACGCCGCATAGGTGCCGACCGCGCCGCTCAGTTGCCCGCAGCAGACAGTTTGCTGCAAATGGCGGACCCGCTCGATATGCCGATGAATCTCCGCCGCCCATACCGCCACCTTCAGGCCGAAAGTGGTGGGCAGCGCCTGCTGGCCATGGGTGCGGGCGGCCATGGGTGTGCTGCGGTGCTTTTGGGCAAGATCGAAGCAGACCTCCTCCAGGCGCAGCAAGTCGCGGAAAACAATGGTCAGCGTCTCTTTCAAAGCAAGAATCTGGCCGGTGTCCAGCACATCCTGAGTGGTCGCCCCGTAATGCACATACTCGCCATGCCCGTCCGCGCAGGCGCGGCGCAGTCCGCCAAGCAGCGGCACCACCGAGTTGCGGCTCTTGCTGTAGCCCTGTCGCACGCTGTCGAGATCAAGGCATTCAAGCCGGGCCTTGCTCTTGATTTCCGCTGCCGCCGCTGCCGGAATCAGGCCGCGCCTGCCCTGCGCCTCTGCTAAGGCCGCCTCGAAATCAAGCCAGCGCTGGAACACGGCGCGCTCGTCAAACAGAGCCTCAAGCTCCGGTGTGCTGAAAACATGCGGGTTGATCTGATAATCAAAGGGATGAACAGGCATGGAAGGCAGGGGCGATGGTTCAGGTTGAGGGAAGAGACACGATGTTCTCTTCTACCCTGTTGGGATGAAAAAGGCAAGGGGCGCAGAAGGCCGGAGCAAGGCGAGCGATCCGCCTTTCTCCTTGAAACGCTCGTTCGAGCTTTCCTGCGGCGCACATAGGCCTGCCGGACTTATATACGTAAGTCCGAAAGACTTATATATGTAAGTCCCGCAGACCTACGTACGTAAGTCCGAAAGACCTATGTAGGTAAGTCCGTCGGACTTATATACGTTGGAGAAAAACTGGAACGAGCGTTTGAGATTTCCTACAACGTACGTTTGAGATTTTCTGGAACGTACGTTCGAGATTTTCTCAAACGCAGGATCGAGATTTCCCTGAACGAACGTTGCTGGCAGCCGCCGGAGCAGACGGCAGATTCTCCGCCGCCCTCCTTCTGGCTGTTTGACGCTCTGTTTCACTGGGTTCAATGATGAGCGAGGATGTACGGCAGCTTGTCCCGCTCACATGCCCAGCTCGCGCAGTATCTGCGCATTCTCCGTCCAGTCCTTGCGCACTTTGACAAAGAGGCGCAGCTGCGCCTTGCGGCCGAGCATCTCCTCAATCTCCTTGGTCGCGCTTTTGCGGATTGAACCAAGCATCGCCCCGTTCTTGCCAATCAGAATGCCCTTCTGCGAATCGCGCTCGACCAGAATGGTGGCGTGAATCACCGCCTGCCCTTTTTCAGGGTCTTCCTGAAAGGCATCAATCAGCACGGCTGTGGAGTATGGAACTTCCTGCTGCGTGCGGAGGAAAATCTTTTCCCGGATCAGCTCGGCAGCAATGAAGCGCTCGGTCGAATCTGTGGGCATGTCCGCCGGATAATACTGCGGCCCCTCCGGCAGGCGGCTGACCAGCTCGCGCAGCAGAGTCTGCACGCCCTCGCCGCTGCGCGCGGAGATCGGCACCACTGCCGCGAAGGGATGCAGGCTGCTGTGCCATTCGAGCAGCTCCGGCAGCTGCTCGCGGCTGACCAGATCGGTTTTGTTCAAGGCCAGCACGACCGGACAGCGCACCTGCTCCAGCCAGCTGAGATACTCCTCACGCCGCTTTTCTCTGCGCCGGGCATCGTCGGAAGCGTCGGCCAGCAGCAGGGCCACATCGGCTTCGGCCAAGGCCTCCATAGCAATCCGCACCATCTCTTTGTTGATCGTCTCCTTGGCCTTGTGCAGGCCCGGCGTGTCCACGAGCAGCATCTGCCAGTTCTCGCCGGTGAGGATACCTTGAATCCGGTTGCGGGTGGTCTGCGGCAGGGGCGTGACTATGGCTATTTTCTGCTCAAGGCAGCGGTTGAGCAAGGTTGACTTGCCTGCGTTGGGCGGCCCGATCACAGCGGCCACGCCGGAATAATAAATGTCTGTCTCGTTCATCTGAAATGCGCTGCGTAAGCAGGGCGGGAAAGTGCCTCTGTTCGATGAGGCAGGAAGCTGACGGAAAGGGAAGAGCATGAAAACCGCGCCAGCAAGATAAAGTATTTCTGCCCAGCCTTCAAGATGAAAGCATCGTCTGCCAGAACATCCATTCTTGACCGCCGCCTTTGCGGAGCGGTATACTGGCGTGGTGTTTGCCTTCGCACAGTCTGCGCGGCAGCAGCCCGCATGAAAAGACGGCACACCCGATCAAACGCACAACACAGGATAGGAACAATGAAAGTGCTTGTCACAGGCGGCACCGGCTTCACCGGCAAGGCATTGGTCAAACGGCTGGTGGATGAGGGTCACGAGGTGGTCAGCCTCGATTATCAGGAAGGCCTGAAGACTGACGAAATCCGCTCTTGGGGCGCAAAGGTGATCATCGGCAGCGTCACCGACCATGCAGCGGTGGACCGCTGCATGAAGGGCGTGGATGTCGTGCAGCATCTGGCCGCCGCCTTCCGTGAATTAGATGTGCCGGACAGCTATTACGACGAGGTGAACGTGGGCGGCACGAGGATTGTGCTGGAGTCCGCCTTTGCCCATAAAGTGAAGAAGTTCGTCTACTGCTCCACCTGCGGTGTGCATGGCAATGTGGAGCATCCGCCTGCGGACGAGAACGCGCCCATCCAGCCTGGCGACTACTATCAGAAGACCAAGTACGATGCGGAGCCGTTTGTCCTTGAATACTGCGCCAAGGGCATGGACGCGGTCATTCTCCGGCCTGCGGCGATCTACGGCCCTGGCGACCCGGGGCGCTTTCAGATGATCTTCCGCCGGGTGAGCAAAGGCAAGTTCCCGATGTTCGGCAGCGGTCAGACCTTCTACCATCCGCTCTACATCGACAACCTGATTGATGCCTTCATGCTGGCGATGGAGCCGGGCAAAGGGCGCGGCCAAGCCTATCTCATCGCTGACGAGGACTATGTGACCATTGAGACCTTGGTGCGCAAGACCGCCAAGGCCCTCGGTATCGAGGTCGCAATCCCGCATTATCCGATTCTGCCGCTGATCATCGCCGGACATGTCTGCGAGAAGGTCTGCAAGCCTTTCAAGATCGCGCCGCCGATCTTCCCCCGCCGTGTGGACTGGTTCCGCCAGAACCGGGCCTTCAACATCGGCAAGGCCAAGCGCGAGCTGGGCTATCAGCCGAAGATCAACCTTGACGAGGGCCTGAAGCGCACTGGCGCTTGGTACAGGCAGGAAGGCTACATTTAAGCGGCGCGTCTCGCCGCCGCCCGCAACAGCCCTGCCGCCCATTCCGGCACGCCTGAAGCCAGCACATGGGTGTACAGGGCCAGCACGTTGTTCCTCAGCAAGCCGTCGCGCTTCCCTTGAAAACCAGCGCCGCGCTCCATGCGCAAGGCCAAATCCTCTGCTTTCCCGTCCCAGCTGCTGACAATCGAATAGCGGAACTCATGCCCCTTGATCTGCGTGCCGACGGGGTAAAAGGGATTCTCCCGCTCGACCGTGAAGGCCGTGTAGCCATGCGCCTGCGGCTTGCGCGACATGGCGAAAGTGACTGGAAAGACCCCGGCCAGCGGGTGTTCTGTCCCGTCCACAATGATCGAGCGGCCCAGAAAGATCAGCCCGCCGCATTCAGCGTAGATCGGCAGCCCCTGCTCCGCCGCCTGCCGCACTGACTCGCGGAAGGAAGCGTTTTCCGCCAATTGCTCTGCGCTGGTTTCAGGAAAGCCTCCGCCGATGTAGAGCGCGTCCAGATCTTCCGGCAGGCGTTCGGCGGTCAGGGCGTTGATCGTGACCAGCTCCGCCCCTCCCTCGCGCAGGGCATCCAGATTCTCCTGATAATAGAACTGAAAGGCTGCGTCGCGGAGGATGCCGATGGTCACACTCCCCTTGCCGCCGACCTGCCGCGCAGGCAGCCGCGTCAGCTGCCTCCGTTCAGCCAGCCTGCTGATCCGCTCCAGATCAAAATGCTCCTCGGCCAGCGCGGCCAATCGGCGCACCGCTGCTGCGGCGTTCGCGTCGCCGTACTCCTGATGTGGGATCACGCCAAGATGGCGCATGGGAAAGATGTCCTCAGTCAGACGCGGAACAACTCCGGCCACTGGAATGCCTGTGTCCTGCTCCACTGCCTGCCGCACCACCTGCTCATGGCGCGATGAGGCGATCTGATTGAGAATGACCCCGGCAAGGCGCACCCGCTTGTCCAGCTCGCGGCAGCCGAGCACCATCGCCGCGACCGTGCGCGTCGCCTTGCTACAGTTGACCACCAGCAGCACCGGCAGATCAAGCAGCACAGCCAGCTCGGCAGTGGAGAACTCGCCTTCAGCAGTCACGCCGTCGTACAGGCCCCGGTTGCCCTCGATCAAAGCGAAATCCGCGCCTGCCGCATGCTCACGAAAAGAGGCGGCGACAGCTGCCGCGCTCATCAGGAAGGGATCAAGGTTGTAGCACGGCTGCGCGGCAGCAGCGGCCAGCCAGCCTGCGTCAATGTAATCCGGCCCTTTCTTGAACGGTGCAACCGTTTGGCCGCGCCGCCGCAGAGCCGCTGCCAGCGCGACCGAAGCCACAGACTTGCCTGAGCCGCCGCTCAGTCCGGCGATAATGAGGCAGGATGTTTCCGTGACGGCCATGGAAATCAATGCCCCTCCGCGTGGCCAAGCTCCGTCCAAAGCCGACGGCGCATGCTGTTCAAGGCGTTCTCAAGCTGCTGCCGCTGCTGTTCCAAGGTCTCGGCAGTCAGTTCAGGCGCAACCCAGATCAGCTCGCCGTATTCCAAGATCATCGGGCTGAAGGGCAGCGGGATGACAGTGCGGTCCCAGGAATTGAACGCCTTGTACCGTTTCGCCGCCCAGGCTATGGGCATGATTGGCGCACCGGATTTGGCGGCCACGAGAATCGCTCCTGGCTGCGCCTTCAAAGCCGGGCCTTGCGAGCCGTCAGCAACTATGCCCGCATGTTTCCCCTGCCTGACATGATCCACCATGCCCTTTAAGGCGCGCACGCCGAAGCGGTGGGATGAGCCGCGCACAGTCTCGAAGTTGAGCAGCCCTGCCACGCGGGCGATGTACTCGCCGTCTTTGCTGGCGCTGACCATGGCCACGCCCGGATATCGGCGCAGATGATAGAGCATGTAAAAGACAGAGTAATGCCAGAAGGGCGCGACACCGGAGCCGTGCGCCAGCATCTTGCTCAGGTTCTCCTGGCCGCGCACATGCAGGCGGCAGGTGCTGAACCAGAGCGAGGACAGCGCGACATAGAGCCGAGGCGCGACAGCGACAGAGGCTTTGTAAAGCAGGTCAGACACAGTTCATCAGCTCCCTGAGAGGCTGTATCGGGCGGCGAACCGCCGGGTGATTGCCCCAAGCCGCTCATCCAATGCGGCGTAGACCTTTGCCTCGATCCAAGCTGGAACGCCGCCGTAAAACGCCTCGGCAATGCCGCCGGTGATGCAGGCTATGGTATCAGAATCCCCGCCCAGCGAGATGGCGTTGCGGAGCGCGTCTTCATAGTCCGTGGCATCCAGAAAGGCGCGGACAGCTTGCGGCACGGTCTCCTGCGATGCTTCAGTAAACTTATATGCTGGCCGGATTTCATCTATATGGCGGCTGAGATCATAGCCAAACTGCGTCGCAATATAGCGGCGTATCTCTTCCTTGCTGCTGCCTGTGCGGGCAAGGAAGATTGCCGCACCCGCCGCTTGTCCGCCTTTGACACCTTCGGGGTGATTATGCGTGACTGCTGTAAACTCCTCCGCCTTGTGCAGCACGGTGTCAAGGTCGTCAAAGGCCCAGCCAGCCGGGCTGATCCGCATTGCCGCGCCGTTGCCCCAGCTGTTGTAGGGTTCAGAATTCCCGCTCCGCGCCCAGTTCAGAAACCTGCCGCCGTATCCGGCGTTTGGATACAGATCGCAGAAGGTTTTGAGATTCTCGGCATACGGCGTGCCGCTGAGAATGGTGTCTGCCAAGGCGATGGTCAGCACCGAGTCATCGGTGAAGAAGCATTTCTCTGTAAAGAGAGGAATATCTTTGGATTTGACATTGTTCCACTCATACACAGAACCAGCTATGTCTCCTGCAATTGCGCCCAGCATCTTCTTCCTCCTGCGCTGATTGTTCCTTTCCTGCTGCGTGCCTGCTTGCCCTGACCGCTGCCGCGCAGGGTGTTCCGAGCAGTTTACGGAGCGCATCTGTCCCTGTCAACAGAGGAATTACGCATTTCCATGCCCGCAGGAAAACATCGAGCGTGCCCGTCGGAAAACCTCGCTCGATCTCGCACCAAAACCATTCTCGATGTCGTGACAAGACCTCGCTCGATGTTTTTTTACGAGATCGAGCGAGGGAGCAAGACGAGATCGAGCGAGGGAATAGGATGAGATCGAGCGAGGGAGCAAGACGAGATCGAGCGAGGTCTTCCAATCGCCTCGCTCGAGGTTTTTCAGGGAGCAGCAGGGAGGGCGTGGAATGACGGGCGGCTTTGCTGTGTTTTCCCAGTTGACATGGGGAGATGATGGACGTAAAGTTGGTGGGCAATATAATACAATTTTTCTGTATATCTGTTTAACCTGTAGGATATACAGTTCTGTATAATTTCTTGCTGGGTAAGCAGAAAAGATCAATGGGACAGACAATCAGTAGCATGGAAGGTTTTACGCGGAAGATCGGAAAGATTCTCCCAGCAGCTGACGAAGTTCTTGCCTATCGTGGGCATTCTGATCGGCAGAAGTTTAAACTTCTGCCCTCAGTACTTAGGGATCCTACCCTCGCGGCGAACGAGCATGCGATCCTTCGAGAATTGGTAGCGTCCCATCCTATAGAATTCGCGCAGGACTCGACGACTCTGGAGCAACTCGCTAGAGCGCAGCACTATTCGCTTCCCACCAGACTTCTGGATGTGACATGGAATCCTCTAGTGGCTCTCTACTTCGCCTGTAAAAAACACGACGACACTCCCGGCGAAGTGATTGTGTTCCGAGTCAAGAGGGCACTGTTGAAGTTCTATGACAGCGATACCGTGAGCTGCATCGCTAATCTGGCCCATCTCAAAAAGAATGAGCAAGACGCGATAGACTTCTCTTTATCCGGCCCCCCCTTCAATATGCAGAGTTCTGTTGCTCGGCTTCTCCAGTTCATCAAGGTCGAGAAACCTCACTTTCTAGCTGAGATCGTACCTGATAATCTTAAGACTGTCCTCTGCGTCAAGCCTAAACGTAACAGTCAGCGTATTCTCGTGCAGTGCGGGGCATTTCTTCTATTTGGTATCTTTGGCGACTTGGACAGTAACTCAGCTCATGGCATATCTATCGAGCGCATCCAAGTCAACGGAAAGAAGAAAAAAAACATTCTCTTTGAGCTCGACAGAGTGGCTATCAACGATAGTTCTATGTTCCCAGAAATTGATCAGGCCGCAACCTATATCCGTAGCAAGTATGAGATACCAGTGAGTTGATAGGATGGGCAACTGGCTTTATCGTTTGCCCACGCGGAAGCCCACAGAGTGCAACGAAAGCGGACAACTCGCTGCCTGCCCCCTCCTCTTCACTCCAGCTCCAGCAGCTTCAGTGCCTTGATCCGGTCGCGCAGAGCCGCTGCCTCTTCAAAGGCCAAGCGGGCTGCCGCCTCGCGCATCCGGGCTTCGAGCTGCTCAATCTCCTTGCGCAGCTCTGCCGCCGAACGGTAAACGGATTCCGGTTCCGCCGCCTTGAGCAGCTCCGTTTCTGCCTCTTTGGCATATCCATTCCAGCCCGAAGCCCGGAGATGCGCACTCATGGAGTCCTTGATCTCGGAAATGACTGTCTTGGGCACGATGCCGTGCCTTCGGTTGTGCTCCTCTTGAATCTGCCGCCGCCGCTGCGTCTCCTTGATCGCCGCGTGCATGGACTGAGTGACGGTGTCCGCATAGAGGATCACCCGGCCATTGACATTGCGGGCGGCACGTCCGCAGGTCTGCACTAAGGAGCGTTCCGAACGGAGAAAGCCTTCCTTGTCCGCATCCAAGACCGCGACCAAGGCCACCTCTGGAATGTCCAGCCCCTCGCGCAGCAGGTTGATGCCCACCAGCACGTTGAACGCGCCTTGGCGCAGGGAGCGGATCAGCTCCACACGCTCCAGGGTCTTGATGTCGGAATGGAGATAGCGCACCTGCACGCCGACCTTGGCGTAGTAGTCGCTCAGCTCTTCGGCCATGCGCTTGGTCAGGGTGGTGATCAAGACCGCTTCCTTGCGCTCGGTGCAGCGGCGTATCTCTTCCAAGAGATCATCCACCTGCGTGCCTGCTGGCCGCACTTCAATCTGCGGATCAAGCAGGCCCGTCGGGCGGATGAGCTGCTCAGCAATCTGGCCGTGACTCTGCGTCAGCTCATACGCGCCAGGCGTTGCCGAAACGTAGACAGCCTGTCGCACCCGTTCTTCAAACTCGTCAAAGCGCAGCGGGCGGTTGTCCAAAGCCGAAGGCAGGCGGAAGCCAAAGTCGACCAGCGTCTTTTTGCGGGCGCGGTCGCCGTTGTACATGCCGCCGATCTGCGGTATGGCGATATGCGATTCATCAACAAAGAGCAAATAGTTGTCCGGGAAGTAGTCAAGCAGGGTGGGCGGCGGTGCGCCTGCCGGTTTGCCGGTGAGATGACGGCTGTAGTTCTCAATGCCGTTGCAGTAGCCCAGCTCGGAAATCATCTCCAAGTCAAAGAGGGTGCGCTGCTCCAGCCGCTGGGCTTCCAGCAGGCGGTTGGCGCGGTGCAACTCCTCTAGCCGTTCGCGCAGCTCCTCCTTGATCGTGCGCATGGCTCGGCGCAGGTTCTCCTTGCCCGTGACGTAGTGGCTGGAAGGGAACAGCGTCAGCTCGTCCAAATCCTCCAGCTTGCTGCCGCGCAGAGGATCAATGAGCGAGAGGGCATCGATCTCGTCGCCGAAGAACTCGATCCGCACGGCCCGGTCTTCCTCATAAACCGGGAAGATGTCGAGCACATCCCCGCGCACACGGAACACGCCCCGGTGAAAGGAGAACTCGTTGCGCTCGTAGAGCATCTGCGCCAGCCGCCGCTGCACATCCGCCATTGCCTGCTGTGTCTCGCCCCGCCGCAGCTGTAGGCTCATGTCGCGGTATTCCTCTGGCGAGCCAAGGCCGTAGATGCAGGAGACCGAGGCCACAATCAGCACGTCCTCCCGGCTGAGCAGGGCGCGGGTGGCGGAGTGACGCATTTTGTCGATCGCGTCGTTGATCGAGGAATCCTTCTCGATGTAGGTGTCCGAAGCGGGAAGGTAGGCTTCAGGCTGGTAGTAGTCGTAGTAGGAGACGAAATACTCCACGGCGTTATGCGGGAACAGCTCCTTGAATTCGGCAAAGAGCTGGGCAGCAAGGGTCTTGTTCGGCGCCAGCACCAAGGCCGGGCGGTTCATCTGGGCGATGACCTGGGCCATGGTGAAGGTCTTGCCGGAGCCGGTCACGCCGAGCAGGGTCTGGTCACGCAGACCAGCGTTCAGCCCGGCAACGAGCTTGGCAATGGCTTGGGGTTGATCACCGGAGGGAGTGAAAGGCGAGGTGAGACGGAAGGCGGCTGGCATAAGGGAAAGAGTGATCAGCTTTTTCTTGCGTTCAGCAGCAGACAGGAGCTCTTGGTGCAGCAACAGCCATGCAGCCCTGGACGCTTCAGCAGCCTGGTTCCTGCTGCTGCCGCCGGTACTGCACCGCTTCAGCAAGATGGGCGGGAGCGATCTGCTCGGATTCGGCTAAGTCGGCAATGGTGCGGGCAATCTTGATGATGCGGTGATAGGCGCGGGCAGAAAGGCCGAGGCGCTCAATCGCGCTGCCCAGAAGCTTGCGGCCCGCCTCATCCAGCGGGCAGAGGCTTTCAATCTGGCGGGGCGACATGCGGGCGTTGCAGGTCACGCCGCTGGTCTTGGCGAAGCGGGCCTGCT
>NZ_JBLWEP010000029.1:9103-19863 GCF_048287355.1 Candidatus Electronema sp. TJ | reverse complement strand
CTGGGCGGCTATCCGCTCGGCTTCTGGTTCGCCCAGCAGGGTTCCATCTACGGCTTTGTCGCGCTGATCTTCTTCTATGCGTGGCGGATGAATCAGTTAGACAAGCAATTCGGCGTGAGCGAAGAATGAGTCAGCAAACTGTCAACTGGCTGGTGGTGGGATCAACCTTTGCCCTCTATCTGTGGATCGCGGTCAGAGCGCGGGCAGGCACGACCGGTGAATTCTACGTTTCCGGCAAGGGCGTGCATCCGGTGCTCAACGGCATGGCCACGGCAGCGGACTGGATGTCCGCCGCCTCCTTCATCTCCATGGCGGGCATGATCGCCATGAAGGGCTATGACGCATCTGTCTTCGTCATGGGCTGGACCGGCGGCTACTGTCTGCTGGCCATGCTCCTTGCCCCCTATCTGCGCAAGTACGGCAAGTTCACCGTGCCCGCCTTCATCGGCGACCGCTACTACTCGGACGCGGCGCGCATCGTCGCGGTCATCTGCCTGATCATCGCCTCGCTGACCTACGTCATCGGCCAGATGAAGGGCATTGGCGTGACCTTCTCCCGCTTCTTCGAGATGTCCTATGAGTGGGGCTTGGTGGTCGGCATGATCATCGTCTTTGTCTATGCGGTCTGGGGCGGCATGAAGGGCATCACCTACACCCAGATCGCTCAGTACTGCGTGCTGATCTTCGCCTACACTGTGCCTGCTGTCTTCATTTCGCTTCAGCTAACCGGCAACCCGCTGCCGCAGCTTGGTCTCGGCGGCCAGGTGAACGACGGCTCCGGCATGTACTTCTTGGACAAGCTGAACAAGACCCTGCTGGATCTCGGCTTTGGCGAGTACACCGCCCGCAAGGACAGCATCCAGAACATCTTCCTCTACACCCTCTGCCTGATGATCGGCACCGCTGGTCTGCCGCACGTCATCACCCGCTTCTTCACCGTGCCCAAGGTGCGCGACGCGCGCTCCTCAGTAGGTTGGTCGCTGGTCTTCATTGCCATCCTCTACACCACGGCTCCGGCAGTCGGGGCTATGGCCCGCTTCAACCTGATGGAGACCATCCGGCCCAACGGCGGCGAGTGGATCAAGTACGAAGACCGGCCTGAGTGGTTCAAGAAGTGGGAGGCGACCAAGCTCCTTCAGTTTGAGGACAAGAACGGCGATGGCCGCATTCAGTATCTCAAGGACAAAGACAAGAACGAGATGGTCAAGGTGGACAACGACATCATGGTGCTGGCCAACCCGGAGATCGCTCATCTCTCGCCGTGGGTCATCGCCTTGGTGGCCGCAGGCGCAATCGCCGCTGCGCTGTCCACTGCCGCTGGTCTGCTCTTAGCCATCTCCTCGTCCGTGTCGCATGACCTGCTCAAAGGCATCTTCATGAAGAACATGAGCGACAAGAACGAGCTGCTGGCAGGCCGCATCGCCATGGCTGGAGCAATCCTCTTGTCTGGTTACTTCGGCCTCAGACCTCCGGGCTTCGCGGCGCAGGTGGTGGCCTTGGCCTTTGGTCTGGCCGCCTCGTCCATCTTCCCGGCGATCATGATGGGCATCTTCTTCAAGCGGATCAACAAGGCGGGTGCCATCGCCGGAATGCTCTCAGGCATCAGCGTGACCCTGCTGTACATCTTCTGGTTCAAGGGCTGGTTCTTCATGCCCGGCACCGAGATGGCCAAGGATGTGGCGGAGAACTGGCTCCTCGGCATCTCACCCGAAGCCTTTGGCCCCATCGGCGCATTGGTGAACTTCTTTGTCGCCTACGCGGTGTCCAGCGTCACCCCGCCGCCGCCGGAGCACATCCAGCATCTGGTTGAGGACATCCGCGTACCTGGCACGCTGAAGAGAAAGTAGCGCAGGGCAATACAAGGCCATTGCAGCGGCATCCCGGTTTGCTCCGGGATGCCGTTTTCTTTTGCTCCCCGGCCAAGGCGGAGGATGGGATTCTTTCTTGCAGGGTCTTGAGAGGCTGGGTATGTTAGGGGGACTCTGCTGCACGCGTCCTGAGCGGCAGGCTGTTCCGCCCAAGGTCGGCGGCGAAGCCATGCTTTCACGCATCATCCACGCTTCTTGACACCATGCAGATAACCCTGAACGGCCAGAGCACCGCAACCGCAGCTCTCACCCTGCTCGACATGATCATTGAGCAGGGCTTTGCGCCAGATGCTGTGATTGCCGATGTCAACTTTGAACTGATCAAAAGAGAATGCTGGCAGGATCATCTTCTCCACGAAGGAGATACAGTTGAGCTGCTCAGTTTTGTAGGAGGAGGCTGAGATGAAGGAAATGATGAACGCGGCGGACGACAGCCTGCTGCTTGGCGGGGTGCGCTTCGGCAGCCGCCTGCTCACCGGCACAGGCAAGTTCGCCTCGCGGGAACTGATCGCCCCAATGCTCGCAGCAAGCGGATCAGAGCTGATCACCGTGGCTTTGCGCCGGGTGGATCCTCAGGCAGGAGAGCAGGACATCCTGCGCTATATCCCGCCGTCGGTGCGGATACTGCCCAACACCTCTGGTGCACGCACTGCCGAGGAGGCAGTGCGCATTGCCCGCATCGCCCGGGCGGCAGGCTGTGGCGACTTCATCAAGATCGAGGTGATCAACGACAACAAATACCTGCTGCCGGACAATGCCGAGACCCTGCGGGCCACAGAAATTCTTGCCAAGGAAGGCTTCATTGTCTTGCCCTACATGTTTCCTGATCTGACTGTGAGCAGGCGGCTGCACGACGCGGGCGCGGCTGCGGTGATGCCGCTTGGTTCGCCGATTGGTAGCAACCGGGGCCTGGAGATGAAGGCGATGATCAAGCGGATGATCGAAGCAAGCAAGCTGCCGGTTATTGTGGATGCAGGCATCGGCAAGCCCTCGCAGGCCGCCGAGGCAATGGAGATCGGCGCGGCGGCGGTGCTGGTCAACACCGCCATCGCCACCAGTGCGGACCCGATCATGGCTGGCAAAGCCTTTGGCCTCGCCGTGCAAGCCGGGCGGCTGGCGCGATTGGCCCAGCTAGCCGGGGAGAAGGACTATGCCGATGCCTCCTCGCCCCTGACCGGCTTTCTCCGAGCATGAGCATGTCCTTCCTCAACGTTGCTCTTGTCTTGGAATCCTTTGATTTCGATGCCAGCCTGCGGGCCGTGACCGCTGCGGATGTGGAGCGCAGCCTGTCCCGCGATGAGCAGCTGGACCGCCGCGACCTGCTCTGCCTGCTCGCCCCGGCAGCGCAGCCTTACTTGGAGGCAATGGCCCAGAAAGCCAGACAGCTCACCTTGCAGCACTTCGGCAGGGTGATCAGCCTGTATGCGCCGCTGTACATCTCGGATTACTGCGCCAATGCCTGCACTTACTGCGGCTTCCATGCAGGCATAGACTTTCCCCGCACCAAGCTGACCTTGGACGAGATCGAGCAGGAAGCGGCAGCCATCGCCGCCACCGGCATCCGGCACATCCTCGTCCTGACCGGCGAAGCCCCGGCGCAAACCCCGCTGTCCTATCTGGCCGACACAGTGCGGCTGATGAAGAAGCACTTCTCTTCCATCGCCTTGGAGATCTTCCCGCTCGATGAGGACGGCTACCGCACCCTGCGCGAGGCTGGAGCCGATTCCCTGACCATTTATCAGGAAGTGTACGACCGCGCTGTATACCAGGAAGTGCATCCGGCAGGACGGAAAGCGGACTATGCCTGGCGTTTGCAAACCCCGGAGCGCGGTGCCCGGGCCGGTTTCCGCGCGCTCAACATAGGGCCGCTCTTCGGCCTTGGCGAACCGCACCGCGAGGCATGGCTGGCCGCGCTGCACGCCCGCTGGCTGGAGGAGGAGTTCCCGGATGTGGAACTCTCCCTCTCCCTGCCGCGCATGACCAAGGCCGCAGGAGCCATTGCGCCCCGTCATCTGCTTTCGGATATTGATTTTGTCCAGTTCATGCTTGCGTGGCGGCTGTTCATGCCAAGGCTAGGGATTACGATTTCCACCCGCGAGGCCCCCGCTTTCCGTGACCGGCTGGTGCATCTTGGCGCAACCCGCTTTTCCTCCGGCTCGAAAACCGGCGTGGGCGGCTATGCTGTCAGGAAGCAGGACGAAGCCCCAGTGCAGTTCGCCGTGACCGACAACCGCAGCGTGGCGGAAGTGGCGGCCATGCTCCGCCGCAATGGCTGTCAGCCGATCTTCAAAGACTGGGAGCTGGTCTGAGCCGCCAATGCCTCGGATTCGGTTGCCAAGGCTTCGGACTCGGCTGCCAAGGCCTTGATCTCGGCCCCGCAGGCGGAACAACGAGCCGCAAACGCCTCCTTTCCTCGTCCTGCTGGTGTTTTTGCGCTCGGAACCGCCTTTTTTCCGGCTCAGAATGGCTCATTCCCCTCTGGCAATGAGCCATTGCCAAGAGGCAATGCCTCATTGCCAGCAAGGAATGAGCCATTGCCAGAGGGGAATGTCACGTTGCCAGCTGGCAATGCCTCATTGCCAGAAGGGAATGCCGCGTTGCCAGCTGGCAATGCCTCATTGCCAAGAGGAAATGCCTCATTGCCAGAGGGGAACGCCACGTTTCCAGCTGGCAATAAGCCATTGCCAGAGGGGAATGCCTCATTTCCAACCGGGGTTTGAACAGCGGCGAGGCCGTCAGGGGAGAGCCAAGCAAAGTGCCTTCTGCTTGCAAAGACTGAGGTTCTGGTGCGAATTGAGGCGGCTTTCTCCGCAACACTCTTCCATTCTTCCAGCATGACAAATTCCAAGCTGCGTCCTGCGGTCTTCCTTGACCGCGACGGCACCATCAACGAGCAGATGGGCTACATCAACCATCTCAGCCGCTTCATGCTTCTGCCTGGCGCGGCGCAGGCAGTCCGCAGGCTGAATGAGGAGGGCATTCCCGCAGTGGTGGTGACCAATCAGTCCGGCCTGGCAAGAGGGTATTTCCCGCCTTCTCTGCTGGAGGCTGTTCACGCGGAGATGGAGCGGCTGCTGGCAGCGGAAGGCGCGCGGCTGGACGGCATCTATGTCTGCCCGCATCATCCAGAGGCCAAAGTGGCGGAGCACCGCATGGCCTGCCGCTGCCGCAAGCCCTTGCCCGGCCTGCTGGAGCAGGCCGCCGCCGAGCTGCATCTTGACCTTGCCCGCTCCTTCATGGTTGGCGACCGCTGGTCGGATCTGGAGTGCGGCATTCAGGCCGGAGCCGCGCCGGTGCTGGTGCTGACAGGCTACGGCAGAGGCGAGCTGGAGTTTGTCGGTCCGCAGAAAAAGAATCAGCCAGTTCTGATTGCCGAGAACCTGTCGGAGGCGGCGGAGCGCATCATTCAGCTGCTGCGGCATGAGCGGAGCGGCCAGCGGAGGCCCTGTCTCCTGCAACGGATTAAAAATTAAAACATCTTGTGAGTAAAAAATATTTGACAGGGTCGAGATGCTGAAGATAAGATATGGCTATCTTTCGGCCACACATCCCATTTCATCCTATTAAAAGGGGGCACAGAACAAATGAGCGTCAAAACAACAGCCAGTTACCTCGCCAGCGGTCTTTTCCTGCTTCTTTTCTCCGCAGCCTGCGTCTGCTCTCCGCCTGACAGCGGGAAGTCTGCCGCTGACGGCGGCCAGAAACAAGCTGTTCAGGAGCAGCAGGCCCAAGTCCCAGCGCAGCAGGAGGTCCAAGGCGGCGAGGAGATGATCGTCGAAGACGGCGGCATGGTTGAAGGAACAGAGGCTGCCGTTGAAGAGGCTCCTGCCGAGAGCACCGGCGGCGAGGAGATGATCGTCGAAGACGGCGGCGCAGTGGAAGGCGCAGAGGCTGCCGCGCCTGCTGAGAGCACCGGCGGGGAGGAAGTGATCGTCGAAGACGGTGGCGCAGTTGAAGGAACAGCCTCTGCCGTTGAAGAGGTTCCTGCCGAGAGCACCGGCGGCGAGGAAGTGATCGTCGAAGACAGCGGCGCAGTGGAAGGCGCAGAGGCTGCCGCTCCTGCTGAGACCACCGGCGGCGAGGAAGTGATCGTCGAAGACGGCGGCGCAGTGGAAGGAACAGCCTCTGCCGTTGAAGAGGTTCCTGCCGAGAGCACCGGCGGCGAGGAAGTGATCGTCGAAGACGGCGGCGCAGTTGAAGGAACAGCACCTGCTGTTGAAGAGGTTCCTGCCGAGACCATGGGCGGTGAAGCCGCAGTGGACGGCGAGCCGGTCATCGTTCAGTAAACAGCTGCGCAAGCGGCGGACTGCGCGGAGGGATTCCTGAGAAGGAGTCCCTCCACCGCTGCTGAAGTTCTTGTCCTGCCTTCTCTCCCCGCTTCATGCCGCAGTTCTTTCGCCATTCTTCACTCATTCTTTCAGGACATGCCATGATGTCACCGCACACCGCCTGCGCTGCCGAACTGATTAGCTTCCTCCGCTCCTCGCCCACTGCTTTTCATGCCGCCGCCTCAGCCGCCGCCCTGCTGGTGGAGCAAGGCTTTATTCGG
Organism: Candidatus Electronema sp. TJ; assembly: GCF_048287355.1. Lineage (NCBI taxonomy): Bacteria > Pseudomonadati > Thermodesulfobacteriota > Desulfobulbia > Desulfobulbales > Desulfobulbaceae > Candidatus Electronema > Candidatus Electronema sp. TJ. Next base: position 13,446 of record NZ_JBLWEP010000029.1, on the reverse strand, counting down.
CTTGAGGAGCAGGCAGCATGGGGCCGTCTGGCTGCGGGCAAATATTTTGTCCTCCGCAACGAGTCCAGCCTGATCGGCTTCACATGGAACAGCAGCGGCCCGTTCCGCATGATCGGTGCGCACACAGACAGTCCCAGCCTCAAGCTGAAACCGAATCCGCTGCGGCGGGAACAGGGCTGTCTTCAGCTCGGCGTGGAGATTTACGGCGGTGCGCTGCTCCGGCCTTGGTTTGACCGCGAGCTGTCCTTGGCTGGCCGTGTGGCTTGGCGGGACAAAAACGGTGGCCTCAGCTCGGCCCTGCTCGATTTTCAGCGGCCTCTGGCAGTTATCCCCAGCCTCGCCATTCACCTCAACCGTGAGGCCAACAAGCAGCAGGAGATGAACGCCCAGACCGACATGACCCCGCTGATCGGCCTTGCCGCCGAAACAGCCGCCGCCTTTCAAGAGCTGCTGCTTGAGGAGCTGCGCCGCTGCCGCCCGGAGGCTGAGCCAGCCGGAATCATTGATCATGAGCTGTTCCTGTACGATCCCGCCCCGCCCACGCTGACCGGGCTGAAAGGCGAATTCATCACTGGTGCGCGGTTGGACAATCTCGTTTCCTGCTTCGCTGCCGCGCAGGCCCTGCGCAGTGCTGACAGCGGCTTGAACTGCCTGATTGTTCTGAATGATCATGAGGAGGTGGGCAGCGTCTCCGCCGCCGGAGCGCAAGGGTCATTCCTCCGTGACGTGCTGGAACGGCTGAGGCCAGATCCCGAAGAGCGGCAGGCGGCCTTGCGCGGCTCGTTCTTCATCTCCGCTGACAACGCCCACGCCGTTCACCCCAATTTCGCGGCCAAGCACGACTCTCTGCACCTGCCGCAGCTCGGCAAAGGCCCGGTGATCAAATTCAACGCCAACCAGCGTTACGCCACCACTGCCGCTTCAGCGGCTGCATTCCGCCAGCTCTGCGCCAAGGCGGAAGTGCCGGTTCAGGAATTCGTCTCCCGCAGCGACATGGGCTGCGGCTCGACCATTGGCCCGCTGACTGCCGCCGAGCTGGGCGTGGAGACCGTTGATGTCGGCATTCCTTCGCTGGCCATGCACTCCATCCGCGAAACCGCCGCCAGCGTTGACTGCTGGCATCTCTGCCGGGTGCTACAGACTTTTTTCCAGCCCTGATTTCATCTCTTTCTCTTTCCTCGCAAAACGGCTGCAACAGGGCGGCAGCAAGAGACTTATTCTTGCTGATACCACGTGGCAGCACACGCACGATGTGGCACGTCTTTCTGCAATTTCCTGAAAAGTATGACATTGTGGCAGTTGACAGCCGCCACAATCTGCGCTAAAAGAAAGTCTTTTTTCTGTGCGACGAACACACTGGCCGGAAGGCTGCCCGGCCTTAAGATACTTTTTAAAACTAAGGAGAATGTGATGGCTTTTTCGAGGAGAAATTTTCTCAAATACGCCGCCATGTCCGCCGGAGGCGCGGCAATCGCCGACACGCCGTTCTTCTCGGCCCGCGCCAGAGCCGAGGCTGAAGGCGGCGATGTCAAGTATGTGCCGACGAGCTGCGAGATGTGCTTCTGGAAATGCGGCGCAATCGCCAAGGTTAAAGACGGCAAGGTGGTGAAGCTGGAGGGGAATCCGCTCCATCCGCAGAGCTTGGGCAAGCTCTGTGCGCGCGGCCAGGCAGGTATCGGCCAGCTCTATGACCCGGACCGCCTGAAAAAGCCTATGATCCGCACCGGCGAGCGAGGCGACGGCAAATACAAGGAAGTGAGCTGGGAGGAGGCTCTCAGCTACACAGCGGAGAAGCTGAAAGAGGTGATGGCCAAGCACGGACCGGAGTCTGTCGCCATGATGTCGCACGGCTCGCCGGGCGATTATTTCACCCACCTGCTTAAAGCACTGGGCACCGGCAACATCGCTTTCCCCTCTTTCGCCCAGTGCAAAGGCATCCGCGACGCGGGTTGGGAGATCACCTTCGGCCACAAGCCCGCCACAAGCTGCGAGCGGGTGGACATGCGCAACAGCCGGGTCATCGTCCTTTTCGGTACCCACCTTGGCGAGAACATGCACAACTCCCAGAATCAGGAATTTGCCGAGGCAGTGGGCAACGGCTGCAAAATCATCTGCGTTGACCCCCGCTACTCCACCGCCGCCTCCAAATCTTTCCTCTGGCTGCCGATCAAACCTGGCACCGACACCGCCCTGCTCCTGACGTGGATCAACCTGATTATCAGCCGCGAGCTGTATGACAAAGCCTACGTCGAGCAATACACGGTCGGCTTTGACAAGCTGAAGGAGGCAGTCGCCCAGTACACGCCGGAGTGGTGCGCCAAAGAAACCGACCTGCCAGAGGCGGACATCATTGCCGCCGCTGAGGAGCTGGGTCGCTATGCGCCCAACGTGGTGGTGCATCCGGGCCGCCATCTCGCTTGGTATGGCAACGACGCGCAGCGCGTCCGGGCGATGGCGATCATCAACGCCATTCTCGGCACTTGGGGCCGTAAGGGCGGCATGTGGCTGCCGCCCAAAGGCAAGTTCCCCAGCTTCAGCGACGGTGCGCCTAAATATCCCGATCCAGCCAAAGCTCCGCTGATCAAAGGCGATTATCCTTTTGCTGGTGGTGAAGGACTGACTCAAGTGGTGCGGGAGGCGGCCATCTCAGGCACGCCCTATCCGATCAAAGCCTTGGTCATCGCTGGCACTGATCTGCTCAAGGCCCTGCCTGCGCCTGAGCTGACCCGCAAGGCGATCAACAACCTTGATTTCATGGTTGCGATAGACATCATGCCTGCCGAGACCGTGATGATGGCCGATGTCATCCTGCCTGAATGCACCTACTTGGAGCGGCATGACGGCCTGTTCAAAGTCGAATCCAGAGAAGCGGGCGTGGGCATCCGTCAGCCTGCGGTTGAGCCAATGTATGACACCAAGCCTGCTTGGTGGATAGCCAGCGAGCTGTGCAAGAAGATGGGCAAGCCGGAGTTCGCGGTCAAGGACAGCTGGGAAGCGCGGATGAAACGCCAAGCCGAAGCATGGGGTGTCAACTACGCCGAGCTGGCTGACAAGGGCTATGTCAGCCTGCCGAACAGCGCAGCCCCATACATCACGCCGGACAATCAGCCTGAGTTCCCTACAGACTCAGAAAAGATCGAGCTGTTCAGCGCGGCCTTGGAGGAGCACAATTTCGATCCCATCCCCAAGTACGAGCCGACCGAGCAGCCAGGCGAGGGCATGTACCGCCTTGTCTATGGCCGCAGCCCGGTGCACACCTTCAGCCGCACCGTGAACTCGCCGTTCCTCTGGGAGCTACAGAAGGAGAACGAGCTGTGGCTGAACAAGAAGGAGGCGGACCGCCTGGGAGTCAAGAACGGCCAGCGGATACGGCTGGAGAACCAGGACAAGGTGGTCAGCTCGCCGATGCGGGTGAAGGCGACCGAGCGCATCCGTCATGACTGCGTCTACATGGTGCATGGATTCGGCCATAACTCACCCCGGCTGAGCAAGGCGCACGGCAGCGGTGCGGACGACCAAGAGCTTATAACTCAGTATAAAGTGGACCCTATTACCGGCGGGACCGGCATGCGGGTCAACTTCGTCAAGATCCTTAAGGAGGCCTGATAAATGCCCAGATATGTCATGGTCATTGACCAGTCCCGCTGCATCGGCTGCATGGCCTGCGTGGCCGCCTGCAAGCGAGAGAACGATGTGCCAATGGAGCATTTCCGCACCCGCGTGGTGGAAATGGTGCGGGGCGAGTTCCCGCAGCTGAGGACGGAAATGCGTTCCGAGCTGTGCAACCACTGCGACCACGCTCCCTGTGTCAGCATCTGCCCCACCGGGGCCTCGCACAAGGAGAAGGACGGCACCGTGCAGATTGACCGCAAGAGATGCGTGGGCTGCAAAGCCTGCATCACTGCCTGCCCCTACGATGTGCGCTACATCCATCCTGAGCACGGATGGGCGGACAAATGCTCCTTCTGCCAGCACCGTCTCAACGAGAAGAAAGAACCTGCCTGCGTGGCCACATGCATCGGACGGTCAAGAAGGTTCGGCGATCTCGACGACCCGGAGAGCGAGGTCAGTCATCTCCTGAGGGAGAACAGCTGGCGCGTGCTGAAGCCTGAGGTCGGCACCCAGCCGCACGTCTATTACATCAACCAGTTTCCCAGAAAGAGCTGAGGAGGAGAGCGAACATGGAACTGAGCATTACCGGCGCCAACGCCATCACCTATCCAGTCATGCACGTCTGGGACTGGCGGGTGGCTGTCTACCTCTTTCTCGGCGGCATGTCTGGCGGGCTGATGAGCATGAGCGCCATCAACTACGTCAGGTCTAAGAAAGGGCCTGTTGACAGC
>NZ_JBLWEP010000029.1:0-8859 GCF_048287355.1 Candidatus Electronema sp. TJ | reverse complement strand
TTGCCGACAAGATGCAGCCGCACTTGCTCAAGCTGGCCAAGGCCAATTTTCTGGCAGGCATACTCCTGGCTGTCTACACCGGCATCCTGCTCAGCAGCCTGGTTGCCCGTCCCTTGTGGAACTCGGCCATCCTGCCGATGCTCTTCCTGTGCAGCGGCATGAGCGCAGGCGCGGCTGTGATGATTATTGTCGCCAAGACCAAAGAGACCAAGCTCTTCTTCACCAAGGTTGACATCTGGCTGATCATTGCCGAGCTGCTCATCCTCCTGCTCTTCTTCTACGGCCATTACACCGGCGACGCGGCCCACCGTCAGGCGATCATGCCTTTCTTCAGCAAGTCGCATGAGTTCTTCCCCTACTTCCTCAGCATCGTCATCATCGGCGTGTGCCTGCCGCTGGCGATCGTGCTGAAGTTCTTGGAAGTCACGGGCGAGCACACCGAGGAGCTGACCACCTCCGGCCTGCTGATGATGAACGCCAGCGCGGTGCTGGTGCTGATCGGCAGCGCGGTCATCCGTTTCGCGATGGTCTACGCAGGCCAGATCTCCGGCTACGGCGGGTATATGTAACCCTGCTGCCGCAGGCTGAACTGCTGCGCACAAGCCGCTGAACCGTTTTGGTTCAGCGGCTTTTTCTTTGCCCGTAGACCTGCCTTTTCTGCTCTGGCACCTTAGGTGAAGGTACCAAGGTATCTTCGTCTAAGATACCTTGGTACCTTTGCCTGAGATACCAAGGTACCTTTCTCGAACCTCTTCCCGTATCGTCCACCTGTGTAAGGGCGAAAAATCTTTCGCCCTCTTCCCGTGCTGCCTGCCTGAAAAAATCCTTGACAAAAGCATGGCCGCGCGTAAATATGCGCAGAATGCAGGACTGGTTTATAAAACACCCCTGCATTGCAGCATATCCCCTCCACTCCCCCTTCAATAGGAGAACGATCATGGCAGGCATTCAATGGAAACCGGAACCAAACGCCATCACCACGCCCAAGTCCTACAAGATCACCTATGTGCCAAGAGCTGTGGTCGGCTATGAGGAGCTGGCCGCCCAGATCAGCGCGAGCAATCCCAACTACAACCAGCAGTTGGTCATGTCGATACTCAAGGCCATGACTGAAGCGATCAAACGGAATCTGCTTGAAGGCAACCAAGTGACGTTGGCCGAGGGTTTCACCTATCGTCTTTCTTTCAAGGGGAAATTGAACCAGCCGACCGACCCGCTGCCTGATGATGAAAACCTGCTGCACGTGCGTGTTTACGCCTCCCGGCCCTTCACGCTCGATATCCGCCGTCAGGCAGAGTATGAACGCAAGCCGGCAGAGCTGAAAGTCCCGGTGATCGCCGCTGCTGAAGACACCCGCACCGGCTTGAACAACGTGCTCAACCCAGAGGGCGTGCTGCGCCTGAGCGGCAGCAATTTATCCTTTGACCAGAACAGCAGCGAAACCGGCTGCGTTATTGCGGGCACTGAGAGCGGCAGCATCAAACAAAGCCGCTTTGGCATGATCTCCAACGCCCTTGTGCTTATGATGCCGGACATTCCTGAGCAGAGCAATCCTTGGAACAAGGAATACACCCTGTCGCTGAGCACGCGCTACACCAAGCACGGCAGTCTGCGCACCACTGTCTTCAGCGAGCGGCTGCGTGCGCCGCTGGCAGTGGATCCAAACGACATCATCAGCAACGGCATCCTTACCGGCAGCGCGGACAGCCCGTATGTCCGGGTGAGCGCGGCCTCAATCAGCGGAGACACCGCGCGGACGCGCATTCAGGTGATTTTGAACCGGCAAAGCGGCCATCTGCTTTTCAATCTTTTGGATATGGAGAAAAACGGCAAGGCAGGGCCTGCGGTGACGATGACTGGGAATGGTACCTGCACCCTTGCCGGGTACAGCGGCTCGCCAGTCAGCAGCGTGGACATCGTGGTGGAGAACTTTCAGGGGCTGAGCGAGCTGCTCTTGAACAGCTACGCAGACAGGATGGTGGACATCTTGGACATCACGCCCAGCAGTTAGACTGACAGGGCTGGCCCGCCCTGCCCTGCCAGCTCTTCCGGCGTGTTGACATTGCGCCAGGAGCCATGCAGATGCAGGGGCGGCTGCGCCCTGAGCACGCCCGCCTGCTCGGCCAGCCTGTGCAGGCGCAGCGGGCCGGAAGCAGCGATGTTTTCAAGCAGAGCACGGCAGCGGAAGTCATACCAGGCCAAGAGCGGCTCCAGCCGTCCTCCGGCGTTGAGATCCGGCAGCACAGCCCGGATGCCTGGCCTGCGCTGCTCCAGCAGCCAGCGCAGGCTCTCCGGCTGGGCATCGGGCAGATCACAGGCCATGACCAGCCAAGAGACCGCAGGCTGCCAGCGCATCACCGCGAGAATGCCTGCCAGCGGCCCGGCCAGGCCCGGCACGTCCGGCACGCGGGGCAGGTCTGCCAAGGCCGCTGGAATGAGGCCGGACCCGGACAGCACCAGCTGCCCGACCAAAGGCGAGAGCTTCTCCGCCGCGCCTTCCAGCCATGTCCGCCCGCCCTGCTGGAGGAGGTGCTTGGGCTGGCCCATGCGGCTGCTTTGCCCGCCTATGAGCACGCAGCCCCAGACCGCAGTCTGCTGCTGCTTCTCGGCAATCAGCTGTTGCGCAAAGGAGAAAAGCCGGTCGGCATCTGCCTCCTCCCTCCGCAGCACAGCCAGCAGCGTCCCTTGCAGATAGGCAGGCGGCCCCTCGTTGTCCGGCCCTGAGAGCCAGACTTTCGGCACGTCCGTGGCGGCGTGGCCTTCCACCACCACCACGTCATAGGCAGCGCAGAGGCTGGGGAGCAGGGCGCTCAGGCCCATGCCCGACTGATGGCTGCGGAAAAAACGCTGCTCGCTGCTGAACAGGGCGGTGTCCGCACCTGCGGCAAAGAAGCGGTCGCTGTCCTTGCCAGGCCTGTCCACTTGCGCCTGCCGCACCCCGTCTTTCACTGCGGCCACAGACAGGCCCAGCCCGCGCAGCCTGGGGATCAAGGCCTCGATCAGGGTGGTTTTTCCTGCGCCGCTGCGCCCGCAGATGCCCAGCACCGGACAGGATTGCACAGAAAAGGCCGTGTTCATGGCAGGACAGGCTGAACAGGGCTTGGCTTGCTGGCCGCGCCTTGTTTGCCGAAGAGGTCAAGCAGGACAAAGGCAGGCAGGAAGAGCAGGCCAAGATAGAGGAAATAATAATAGCGCCAGTTGAAGATGTGCAGATAGATCAATGGCAGTGCTCCTCCCAGCAGCACTGCGCCCAGCACGCCGGTATTCGGCAGCCAGAAAAAGAGCAGGCTCAGCAGGGGCAGCAAGGCCAGCAGCCAGACAGGATTCCACGAGAGCCAGACCCAGGGCCGCTCGTAGCTCTTTTCATAGACCCGCAAGGCCGCCTTGTTCAGTGCCGGGAAGGGATATGCTTCCTGCTGATAAGGATAGACATCCCACCAGCCGGAGCGGAGAAGGAACCACCACGCCTGGCGGTCTTGGAAATAATGGTGGAACTTGTCCCACTGCTGGTCGGTCTGATTGATGTTCAGCACCATCATGTACTGACGGCGGACCCGCTGCGCGTCAGCAGCCAGATTGCCGGGCGAGAGGCTGCGGCTGTACTTGCTGATCTCCTGAGCAATAAAGCTGGAGCCGCTGCGTTGCCGGGCAAAATGCAGGCCAGCAAGACCGAGCACGGCAGCCAGCAGCAGCGCGGCAAAGCCAAGGAAGAAGGACTTGCGCAGCGGAATCAGACCCAGCAGCAGGATGAGCGCAGGCAACAGGGCAAGGTAGACCAAGCCATTGTGGCGGATCAAGCCCAGAGCCAAGCCCAGCAGCAGCAGGGCGCAGACCTGCTGCCAGGTCCAGCGCAGCGGCTTGGCCCGCCGCAGCTGCGCCAGAAGGCAGGCCCAGAACACAACGAGCAGGGCAAAGGGTATGTCCTTCCACAGCACTGTGTTGTACACGCCGAGCGGCACTGAGCAGAGCACGAAGAGCAGCCAGAGCAGCACCAGCGGCAGCGGTACGCCCTGACGGAAGAGCTGGAAGCCGAACCACGAGACCAGCAGGCTGCTCAGCAGTGCTTGGGCCAGCGGCACCGCAGCCGGGCTGCTCCAGATATGGCGCAGGTATTTGTAGAGGATGACGTTGAGAAAGGGATGGTCGTTGAGATAGACATCCGGCAGCAGGGCCGCCCGCCAGATCTTCATCGAATCCACCGAGATCACTCCAGGCCAGAACGCTGCCAGCCACAGGCCGAAGACAGCTGAGCTGGCCGCAAGCAGCAGCCAGAACCAATATCTCTGCTCAGCAAGGAAGCAGCTGCGCAGGCCGCCCCGCGCTTGAACAAAGGCCAGCAGGGCGGTGAGCAGCCAGGCCGTGAGCAGGGCGAAGCAGAGCTGCTGGGCAAACTGAAGCGGATGAAAATACTTCTTCATGCCGTTCAGCACCTTGGAGAAGCGGATTTGGCCCAAGCTCTGCGCCTGCCCGTGCAGGAGGTCGGCAGCCCGGTTCTTGCCCCGCAGCTCCGCAGCCAGCAGCCGCACAGCCCGGCTCGCCCGGCTGTTCAGGACTTCCAGCTCGCGCACAGGGTAGCGCGGCAGCTCTGTCTCCACTATGAAGGAGCCGTCTTGCCCCAGCAGCCAGTACTCAGCCTGCTTGAGCTTGGCCGCCTCATTGGCCATGTACAGATCGTGCTCTGTTCTTTGGCCGTTGACCTCTATAAAAGCGATGCCGGATCTGGTGTCCGTGCGGAGGCGGAAGGCGAGCTGCGACCTGGCTCTGACGGTGAAGGCCAGCTGCTGCGACTTGTTGAAGCGCAGCGCGCCGTGGTCGAGCAAAGGCTTGGCTCCGGCTATCGTGCTGAGATCAATGGGCTTGCCGTCTGCCAGCACGGCCTCGCAGACAACGTCCTTGCTTTGCGAGGCAGGCCACCGGCGGCCTGTGGCACCAAGCGTGATGTTGAGCAGGCCGTCTGCCTGCGGATGCGTGCGCAGGCTGAAGACACGCTGCTCGTAGTGATTGTAGCCTGCGCCGCTGTCCCAGCGCAGGGTGAGTACCGCGCCGTCAGCCGCAAAGCCGCGCAGAGTCAGCCGGGCTGGCTCCTGCCAGCCTGCTCCGAAGACAAAGCAGAGGAGAGCAGCGGTGAAGAACAGAAGAAAGCGGAGGAGAGCCAAAACAGATGCGCTGTGCCGGGTCAGTAAGCCCCGCTGAAGTAGTCGGCCAGAATCTGGGCGTGGTCAAAGGCCAGCGGCGGCAGATTGTCCTGGCGGAATATGCCTGCCTGCGCCGCGTCGTCCTGCCCGTGCGGCTCGCCCTCGGCCCTGGCTATGAAGACCGTGGAAGCGGTGTGCAGCCGCTTGTCGCGCTCAGGGTTGGAATAGGTGTGAAACTGGCGGATCAGAGTGACATCCAAGCCGGTCTCCTCCTTGGCCTCACGCACTGCCGCCTGCTCGAAGCACTCGCCATAGTCAACAAACCCTCCGGGCAAGGCCCAGCCATGAGGAGGATTCTTGCGCTCGATCAGAACTATGCCTTGCTCCAGCTCAATGATGATGTCAACAGTGGGCACAGGATTGCGGTGAGCAGGCAGCTCCTGCCCGCAGTGGCTGCATTGCATATCAGCTTTCTCTTTGCAGGCAAAGTTTGCGCAGTTCCTGCCATGAGCTGACCGCTGGCAGATGACGGCAGTGCTGGTTCCACGGCTGGCGGAAGACGAGCGGCTGAATGCCCGCCGCCTGAAGCTGCTGGCAGGTTTCAGCCCGGTCGTCAACAAAGCAGTCCAGCCCATGAGCAAGGATATGACGGGGCTTGTCGTCGTGGTCGCCCATGGCCAGCACACGGACAGAACCGACGGCAGGAAGATGCTGAGAGAACCAGTCCAGCACCGGCTCAAGCAGGGGGCGGGCGGTGATCACCGTCACCCTGCCCTGCTGTTCGGCCAGCTCGGTGATGACCTCCAGAGCACCGGGCATGGGCATCAGGCCCGCGCTGACAGAATCGCGGAGTATCTTGGTGAATATTTCCTCAACCAGCCCGGCGGGCATGTCAAGACAATGCTCGACCTCAAAGCGGGTGATCTCCTCCAGACGGAAGCCGCAGAAACCGTAGTCCTCGCAGGCGATACGGAGAAAGGCCTCTGCTGTGTCTGCTATGACTCCGTCGAAATCAAAGCCGAGCCGGGCCGGATTGACCAGCGGCGGCAGACTATTTGCTGAGTTTGGCATCCTCGATGATCGCCGCGTAGCGGTAGCCCGCGCCGAAGTCCTTGTCCTTGCTGAGCACGCCCTCTGCCACCACCACCGCGTCCTTCTCAGCAGTCTCAGAAGTGGTGACAACCAAGTCGTGGGTGTTCTTCATCGGATCGCCGCTGCCGTCCTGAAGGTGGATCCAGTTCTTGCCCATGATTTGGGGGGTGAACTTGACCACCTTGCCGCGCACTTTCACCTTCTGGCCTTTCAGCTGCTCCGCTTCTGCAAAGCATTGCTCGACCGTGCGGCCATTCCCGCCTTCAGCCTTCTCCACCTTCAGCGCGTCCTTGGCTGGCACCACCGCCTTGGTCGAGCCGCCGCTCATAGCCTCCAAGGTTGCTTCATCCACCGGCGCGTCTGGCTGTGCTGCCCGCGTCGGCATGCCGCCTTCGACAGCCGAAGCCGCAGACTCCTCCAAACCAGGCGAGAAGACAATCTCGTCAAAGGTCTTGTTCAATGCCTTGGACTCGAAGCCTTTCATCACCATGCCTGGCTGCACGGCCACAGTCTGACCGACCGCAACCTTGCTTTCCGGGACAGCCACCCATGTTTTCCCCTGTCCCTCCTCAACCAGCAGATAAGTGTAGCCTGCCCCGGACATGGTTTCCAGCACCTTGCCCTTGACCGCCTTTGGGGCAGGAGCAGCGGTTTCGGCGGCAGGCGGCTGTTTCGCCTCGTCCGCAACAACAGACATGGCAGGCAGCAGGGCGAGCAGCAGGGCGGCAGAAAGGAATCTGGTCTTCATCGGCATGTCTCCTTGCAAGAGTTGTGAGTGGGTGTAAGGCGCGGGCCTTTGCGGGCCTTGTTCTCACGCGCTTGGTAGTTATAGGAAATTATCCCTGCTCTGTCAACAGAACCCCGCCTGACTGTTCCGCTTTGATGAGTCAGGCACTTTGGGCTTTGTTTCCTGCCCAAAATTCTGTATAATTATTTTCCTTTCTGCGGAATACAATAGAAAAAGGATGTTTTTCATGCGCCGCCCGGTACTGCTCCACTGTCTTGCCGCTCTTGTCTTCCTGCTGGCCGCCGTTGCGCACCATGCCGCAGCGCAGATGCTCATGCCGCAGTACAATTGGAGCACCTACATGCGTTTCATGGCCAGAGTGGAGAGTATCAACACCCTGCAAAACCCGAAGAGCGGCATGTTCGGGCTGCATCTCTTCGCACGGGACAGCTTGTCAAACATCTATCTGGTGCACATCTCCCCGCAGTGGTATGCGGACAAGCATCCTGAGCAGTTCAATTTCAGAGTCGGCGACCTGCTGATCATATCCGGCTCACGCTTCGCTACTGGCTTGACCAAGAACAACATTCTCGCAGCATCCATCGTCAACTGCTCGCGGAACTATGCGGAGTTGAGGATCAGAGACCCATACACGGGCCAAGGTCTCTGGCACAATCAGCCTGACAATCTTGTTGAACGCATCCAAACAATCCAGAAAAGGCTCTTCTCGGTTCGGTCTGAGGCCGTGCGTCGAAGCATGGAGCCGAGTTTTCCAAAAGGGTCTGCTTCGGTTCCGATGCTTCCCTTTGTTCCAGCCTTACGTTTCAGTGCCCCGTCCCAGCCAAGTGTTCAGCCCCCGTCTTTGTCAGCTGTCAGCGACTTTTTCTGGTTTTAACCTCATTCCTTATCATTATCTATAATCATGCCTTGGAGTCTGCTGGCCACGCTGGCACTTTCCGCCGTTCTGGCTTTGAGCGGCTGCTCATCAAAGAAAGACGAAACCGCGCCGCCAATAAAGCCGCCGCCTGCGGCTGAAGCGGAAAGCAGCTCGGTGCTGCACGGCACGAGCTGGCAGCTTGTCTCGCTGCGCGGCCAGTCGCCGAAATCTGGAGCTGCTGCAATGACGCTGCATTTCACAGGCGGCAAAATCAGCGGCTCGGCAGGCTGCAACACCTATTCCGGGCCGCACGCTGAGAAGGGCAAGGAGAAAATCCGCATCGGCCAGCTGGCGACAACAAACCGGAAATGCAGTTCGCCGGAGCGCATGGAGCAGGAGCGGCTGTTCATGGAGATGCTGCGGGCCGCAGAATCGTTCACCCTTGAGGAAGGCAGACTGACCCTCAAGGATGCGGACGGCAGGTCGGCGGCAGTATTCAAGCCGCAGAGCCAGGAGCTGAAAGGCACAATCTGGCGCGTGGTCAGCTACAGCAACGGACAGGGCGGCCTGAGCGAAGTTCTCAGCAAAGGCCGGAGCATGACCGCCGTCTTCAGTGTTGATGGCCAGCTCAGCGGCTCGGCAGGCTGCAACAGCTACAAGGCTGTCTTCACCGGCTCGCCTGAAAGCAAGTCATTCAGCTTCGATATGATTGAAGTGGGCGCGAAGCAGTGTCCGTCCCCTGACATCATGGAGCAGGAAGGCGGCTTCATGGCCGCACTGTACGCCTCCGCTTCCTATCTCTTGGATGACCGCGCCTTGACCCTCAATGATGCGGACGGCAAGCCGACAGTGATCTTCAGCAGGCTGTGAGTCCTTCCCGCCAGCCTGCCATTGTTATGTTAACCCAAGTTGTGACCTCTGCTGTTCACGGAAAAGTTTCTTGCGCAGGCCGGGCGGAAGGAGAAGCGTAAACCTTATGCGGAAGTTTTTTTGCTCAGCCCGGCCTGAAGCGTCCGCTTTGCCCGCAG
>NZ_JBLWEP010000028.1:0-19899 GCF_048287355.1 Candidatus Electronema sp. TJ | reverse complement strand
ATTTAAATTGAGTTTGGGACGATTCAAACGGTGAACAGGCCGTTGCGACGGACAAGCCAGCCATAATATTCTTCAAACGCTCTTGCCTGAGCCGCAACTGGGCCGGGCGAAAGATTTTCATTCACACAGGGCGCACTGACTGGCTCGACTTATGCAAGAGGTCTCATAAGGTGCGCAACCTTACTCCGCAGCAGCCGGTTCCACGACCGGAGATGTCGCCGTTTTTCTGTTTTGATTGAGCCAGAAGGGCAGAAAACGGCGTTCCGGTTCAAAACCGCCGTGTTCGCCCGGCAGGCCGTGACAGAGTGCTGCGCTCTCATCCGGCGGGAGATCGGTTTTGATGCCGTCTGTGCCCCTGCGCATCCTGCCGCCGCCTTTCTCATCTACCGGCATGAAGAGCTGGCCGCTCTCCGGATAGTGCAGTTTGATCCGCTCAGCGGCCAAGGCTTCAGGAGCCAGACGGTCGGCTGTTCCTTCCAGCTGAAGCACTGCTCCGGCAATTTTGCTCCAGATTGGCAGCGCACCTTGGGAGCCGCTGACTCGGAACGAGCCGTGCTTCATCGGTTCGTTGCTGTCAAAGCCGACATAGACTCCCACCGCAGTCCCAGTCGAGGAGAGCAGGGCCGCACTGTCAATGTCAGGGGCAGACGGCACGAAGCCGATGAAGGCGGCGTTGCGGAAGTCGTTGGCCGTGCCAGTCTTGCCCATCAGGGGCAGGGCAGGCCCCTTTTTTTTCTCTTGGCTCAAGCCGGGCAGGCGGACCTGCTCCCATGCGTGCCGTCCGGTGCCCCAGCGCACCACATTTTCCAAAATGCTGGCGATCTCATTGCTGCTTTTCTGATCCAGAACCGGCGTTGCCGCCGCTTGACGGGCGTAAAGCACCGTGCCGTCAGCCCGCTCGATTCGCTCGATCAAAGCCAGACCGTTCAGTCTGCGCCGCTCCTCATCCGTCTCGTCCGCTGCGTGGTCGGCTATCTGTGCGCTCCAGCGGCGGCCTGTGACCAAGGTCTCGTAAATACGTGTGCTTTCCAGCAGAGAGATGACATTGGAGCCAAGCGGGAAGGAAAGCACCGGCTCCAGCCTGCTGCCCACTCCGGCCTCGCGGGCCAGCCGGATTAAATATTGCAGGCCGAGCATGACCCGGTAGTCTCTGAACTTGACCAGCACTTCCAGAGAATAGGGCGGCAGGGCAGTCATCGCGTTCCGCTCCTCTTCAGCCAGCCGTCCGATTATGTCCGCCGCGCCTGCGCTGACCGCGCCTTCAATCAGGATGTTATCCCAGAGCGTCTCTCGCTCCGCCGGAGACATGAAGGCCAAGCGGCGGCGTAGTTCGGCAGTGTCCGCAGGCACCCAGCTTTCCGGCAGACTGGCACGCAGTGTGAAGACCAGTTTGCCCTGCTGATTCAGGGACAGTCTGCCGGGCGGACGGGACTCGTCTTCTGGCTCCGGCTCGCTCCAGCTCTGGCCAAAGAAATTCGGCACCTGCACGGCTGGCGCGGGCAGCTGCTCCAGATATCTGCGGTACTGTTCCAAGCCCTGCCGCGTCCGTCTCAGGCCAAGATAGTTCATGCCCAAGACAGCAAGCTGCTTCTTGCATTCCGCCCGTTCCTCTTTGTCGAGCTTGGGATTGTTCAGGTTTGTATGAATCTGCGCCCGGAACTTATCAAAATGCAGGCCGTGCGGCAGCTCCTGCCAGCGGCGCAGCTCGCCTGCCCGGCCTTCAAAGAGGAATATCTCACCCGCCCGCCGCACCGCCTCCTCATAGGCGGCCCGGTCCAGCTCTTCCGGTGTGACATTCAGACCAAACTGGCTGCGCATTCTTGCGCTGAATTGCTGATAGCTTTCGTTAGTCCGGGGAATCATGTCCACAGCGGCGGCGGTTTCCAGCAGTCCGGCAGGGGTCAGTTTGTCGGCGAGATGATAAAGCAGCCAGACCGAAGCCAAGTTCTCCGACTTGACTCCGGCCCAGTTGATAGAGACTTGGCTGGATTCCGGCTTATGATCCGGGCGCGGGAAGTAAGCCTGCCCTCTGAAGATAAAAACATTGCGCCGGTTGTCGAGGTGATCCAGCGGACTCCAGCCGAGCTGGAATGCGGCGGCGTAGAGAAACGGCTTCATGGTCGATCCCATCAGCCGCTTCGCATCAGCCGCTCTGTTGAAGAAACGGTTTTCCATGCCGCCGGTCACGGCGCGCACCGATCCCTGCTCCAGTGCCACTGCCGCCCCTTGGAGTTTGGGCCAGCGCTCCAGCTCCAGCAAGGCGATGCCCTCAAAGGCATCCAGCTCCCGCACGCTGACATGCACACAGTCGCCTGTTTTGAGCCGAGACAACAGTTCAGCGATGTCCTTCTTGCTATATTTGGCCTGAGCATTCTGCCTTTGGTTGCGGGCCAGTGCCTCCAACAGATGCTCCAATCCTAGGCGGTCGATCAGACCGGAGGGCCGTTTGCCGCCCAGATCGACCGAGAGCGTGGGCTGCTCCGGGCTGCTCAGATTGATCTCCCTGATCGTGCCGAAGACAAAATCTTTCTCGTGCAGATCCTCCTCCTCACCTTCTTTTGCCGCCTCCCGGCATTCCTGCTGCACCTCCTCGCGATTGTAGCCGCGCAACTGCACGTCCAGACGGGACAGCTCGCGCCGAAGGCTGTGCAGCGTCTCTTCCTGCAAGGCGCGATCCACAGTGCTGATGATCCGCACTCCGGCAGTGGCGACATTGTCAATGCCGTGCGCAGCCAGCAGATCGGTCATCGCTTTGGCGGACAAGCCGTCTTGCACCATGTCCATCACAGTGTTGAGGTCAAAGCTGGTTCGACCGCGCTTGAATGGGATAACGCTTTTGCAGGCTGCGTCATGCTCCTTTTGGCTGATCATGCCCAGCCTGAGCATCCTGCTCAGCACATAATCAGTCCGTTCTCGGGCGTTGTGGCGGGCCTCCTGCGCGGCCTGCCTGTCCTGTTTGATGAAGGGATTGTAATAATTGGGCCGTTTGACTGAGCCGGCTATAAAGGCTGCCTCCAATAGGCTCAGCTCCACAGGCTCTTTGTCAAAATAATAGCGGGCCGCCACGCCCAGACCGTGTCCGTTGCCGCTGACATAGAACTGATTGCTGTAAAATTCAAGAATTTTTTCCTTGGAATAACGGTATTCCAGACGCAGGGCGTAGAGCATCTCCTTGAGCTTAGCTTTGTAGCTGCGCTCTGGACGTTTGAAGAGATTCTTGGCGGTCTGCTGGGTAATAGTGCTGCCGCCCCGGACAATGCGGCCCGCTTGAAAATTAATAAGAGCTGATTTGGCAATGCCAGGCAGGTCAATGCCGTAATGATGAAAAAATTGATCGTCCTCTGCCGCGATCAAGGCGTTGATGAAATGTTTCGGGAGCTGTTCGTAGGAGACATACTGGCGGTGAATGTCCTCAAACAAAACACCGATTTTTTCCTGACCGTCCCGGTAATAGACTTGGCTTTCCTTGCCCAAGATAGAGGCAATCCGTTCCGGAGCGGTTTCCGGACAGGGCACTTTGACCACCAGCCACCATACCCAGCCCAGTGCGCCAGCAGTGGCCAGCAGGACGATCACTGTCAGGAAAAAGAAAATTTTGTAAAGAAAACCGCAGCACCGACGCATAATGCTTGACTGGCGGGAATCAGAATGAGATAAGGCGGAACCCTGAAGAAAAACGCCAACACGCCCTCATGATATTCTTTGTCCATCTGGCTGTCCAGCAGAATCAGCTGCGGACATGGCCCGCACGCTGTGCTGGAAAGCTTTGAAATATGGGGTGAAAATCTGCGGTTTTGTCATTTTGTTGAACAACGACATGTTTTTCCTTGTAAAACGCATTTATTTTATGGTACAAGAACCAAGATGATTTCTACGCTGTCTGCGCCGGAACAGTTCTCTGTGCAAAAAAACATAATAATTCAAAGATATCCTCATTCCGCACATCGGAGCTTCTGTCTATGAAGAAAACCAAGAAAGTCGTCTCGTACATCATGCTGCTTGTTCCGCTCGCCCTGCCTGCGGGCTGTTCCACGGTCAGCGGCGCAGGCGGCAGCTACGGCGGCAACGACCGCCGCATAGGCACCGATGATGAATCTGAACAGCTGAGGCTGATTGTTGAACGCTATTTCGAGAAGGAGGAGCGGCAGCGGCAGATGATCTCCCGGCTGAATGCCGCCACGCCGAGCCAGCAGGATCCTGCGGCAGAAGAGGATGAGGCGAGCGAGTCGGGGCCGACACTGGCTGAATCCCCAGAGGAACTGAAAGAAGAACTTGAGGCGTTGGAGAAGACAGGCTCATGGACGATCGAAAACGTGGATGGCAGGCAAGCTGCTGCCCAGCAGGGCCAGTGCCAGATTGCCGCCACGACGGGGCAAGCGCCTCAAACCGGCATCATTGAAGCCCCGAACAGGCCGGAGCCGCCTTTGGTCAGCGGCCCGCTGCCCCAGCCCGCTGAAACCGCCGCCCAGCCAGAGTCGGTCAAGAACGCCGCAAAACGCGCTGCCTGCGATTTTCCTGTCCTTGTCAACCGGCAGGTGCAGTTCTATCTTGACCTCTACCAAGGCAAACAGCGGAAACACTTCAGCCGCTGGCTGGAGCGTTCTGCCTTGTACATGTCCTTCATCACCGCCGAGCTGGAGAAAGCGGGGCTGCCTGTGGAGCTGGCGTATCTGGCTATGATTGAATCCGGCTTCGATCCTGTCGCCTATTCGCCCTCTCATGCCTCCGGTCTCTGGCAGTTTGTTCCCAGCACAGGCCGCAATTTTGGCCTGCGGGTGGATTCTTGGGCAGATGAGCGCCGTGATCCTGAAAAATCAACCAAAGCCGCCGCCGCGTATTTGAAGGCCTTATACAGACAATTTGGCGACTGGCATCTGGCTGTGGCTGCCTATAACGCAGGCGAAGGCGCGGTGGCGCGGGGTTTGAAACGCTACAGCGCGAAAAATTTCTGGGAACTGGCCAGTCATGACTGCCTGCGGCTGGAGACCAAGCGGTATGTGCCGCAGATGATCGCCGCTGTGCTCATTGCCCGCAATCCTGCCCAGTACGGTTTCCGGCAGATCAATTACAAAAAACCTTCCCGGCATGAGCTGGTGCGGGTGCCTTCCGGCACCAGCCTGAAAACCGTGGCCGCCAGCGGCTCCCTGAGCGTGGAGCAGCTGCGAAAGCTGAACAAGGATCTGCTCACAGATCAGGTGCCGGAGGATGCCAAGGGCGGCTGGCTGCTCAAAGTGCCCGCAGGCCGCAGTGCGCTGGTGGCTGCGAATCTGCCCAAGGCGCAGGTTGTGGCAGTGGCCGCCGAATCTCCCACCTCAGACTACATCAGCCATAAAGTTGCCAAAAACGAAACCCTCGGCCAGCTCAGCAAGAAGTATGATGTCAGTCTGACCGCCCTGCTCAAGGTCAACAGCCTGCGTTCGGCGGAGCTGAAAGTCGGCCAGAGCCTGCGCATTCCTGTCGCCGCAGCTGCCGTGCAACAATCGGTCTTGCTGACCGCAGCCGCGCCTGCGCCTCAGGCTGAGCCGTCTGCTGCTGCAAAGGTTATGCACAAGCTGGGCAAGGGTGAGACCTTGTCCGATATTGGCAAGAAGTACAGCGTTTCTGTGGCGGATCTCATGAAGTGGAACAAAATTGCTCATGCAGGCAAGGTGAAAACTGGGCAGTCGCTGACCATCCAGTTGTCTGAGGCGGCGCAGATCACTGCCATCGCGCCCGCCGATGAAGGTGCTGTTGCACTGACCGCCTCCGCCGTAAAAAAGAAGCCCGGCGCGGAGCTGACCGCAGCAACACCGAAAGAGAAGACTTCCGGGCTGATCGTCCTGTCCAGCAGCGGCAAACGGAAGGCTGCATCCGCCGAACAGCCAGTCAGCTATTACAAGGTGCGCAGCGGCGACTCCCTCTGGTCCATTTCCAAAAAGCTGGAGGTCTCTGCTGGAGACATCAAAAATTGGAACCGCCTGAACGGTCACCAGCTTCAGCCCGGCACCACCTTGGTGATCAAAAACGGCTGATCAGCTTTTGCTCTTGCAGAGCTGAAGGATGGGGCAGCCTTTCCTTCAGCGCAGCGGCGGCAAGGGCGGCGGCTTGGCCAGCCCTCAGGCAAGCCTCATGCAGCCGCCACCGCCGCCGGTCACGTTCTCCGGCGATGTTGCTGACGCAGCGCAGCTCCACGCAAGGCAGATGAAACGCCTCGCAGACCCGCGCCGCCGCCGCACCTTCCATATTTTCGCACAGCCCCTGAAACTGACGGCCCAACCGCTGCGCACGCTCGGCGGTGCCGCTGGCGCAGCTCACGGTGACGAACGTGCCAGTTTTGCAGGCAAGGCCCGCCTGCCGCAGTGTCTGCGCTGCTGCCCTGCGCAGCCCGTCATCCAAGACAAAGCTGTCTTTCACCGTCAAACCCCGCTCGGCCAAGCGTTCGATCCGCTCCGGCAAGCAAAGGCCGAGATCGCCCAAAATCTCCTGCTCGGCCAGACAGATGTCCAGCAAGGCCGCGCTGCTGTCAGGGAAGGCACCGGCAATGCCGAAGTTGATCACCGCGCTGATCTGCCGCCCGGCGTTACGGCAGAGCATGGCGGTCAGGGCATGGGCAGTCTCCACCGGCCCGATGCCGGTGAGCAACCTTAGCACCTGCTCCGGCCCGCCTGCGCTGTCAAACGCCCTCAGTTCAATTTCTGTCGCCGCCGCAATCAAAATGCTCATCGCCAGCCGCCTCCTGCGGCAAGAAAAGCTATGCGCCCCGCCCTGCTGCGGGTATAATACGCTCAGGATATTCCACCTTCCGCGCCGGAAGGCAGCAGATTCTTCTTTTCAATGGAGGCCGGTCATGATCATTTTTTCCCGCAGCACAACGGCCAGAGCGGAACGCGGCCTGTTCTCATTCATCTTTCTTTTGATTTTTTGCACTGCCAGCAGTGCGGCAGCCGGATACGGCACTGACGACGGCGGCGGCATTGTCAGGGAGGGCGGCGGCACATGGGGTTCCATTTTGGAAATGTCAGCAGAAGTCAATGGGCCGGATATCGTGTTCAACGTCCGCAGGCAGGACCGGATGCCCATGTATCCGGAAAGCCGCATCAGCATTAGAACCGGCAGCTGGAGAGGCGGAGATGCCGCCTCCGGCACAGTCTCTTCCGGCAGCCGCAGCATCACGCTGACCGTGCGCACTGAAGGCGGCAAGGCGCAGAGCTATTACGCCTGCATTTCCAACAGTTATGGTCATGCGTGGGTCGGCCCGCTGAAGATTGATGGATATGATGACGAGAAGCCAAGAGAGTATGAGACATATCGGTCTGACTATCCTGACTACTCAAATGAAGGCGGCGGCGTTGGCCGTCCGCGCATTGACAGCTGGCCAAGCAGCGCATGGCTGGACGAGCCGGTCAGCATCGCCGTAACCGCAGGCTTGTGCCGCAACGGCAGCATGGTGCGCCTGCGCTGCATGGCCGAGGATTCTGATAGACCGCGCAGCAGGCCCTACGAGTCGGGTTGGATCCGCACCGGCGACATCGTCAAGGTGCCATTCCGCTTTGATTCGCCCGGCAAAAAGAGAATTTCCTGCGTCACTCTTGACAGCTGCTGCACCAGCCCGCAAGTCAGCCGCCCCATCTTGGTCAAAGAGCGGAACCGTCCACCATTTGAACCCAGAATCAGCTCCAAACCTGCCGAGATCAAACTGAAGGTGCCTGTGCACATTCCTGTCCTGCCGGGCAGCGATCCTGACGGCGATCAAGTCAAGGTCGAATGCCGGGCGGAAGATGCGCGGACCTTTAGCTCCGGCTGGTTCAACAGCCTGCGGTGGACGGATGCCATCTTCACATTTGACCAGCCCGGCAGCAAGCGCATCTCCTGCGTCACGATTGACCGCAGAGGCGCAGTCAGCTGCAAAGCGGAACGGGTAATTGATGTGGTCGAGGCAATACCAGTGTCCAGCACAGGCGAAACCCGGATCAACATCTCGGTGGTGACGAAGCCGGACGGCACGGCGGACAGCAAAGTCAGCGTCGAGAGCAGCCGCAGCGAGGGCTGCGCCCCATTCTGCGACGGCGACATCACCTATGACAAGCCATATCTGCCCGCTCCCTATCAGGACAGGCCGGAACAGCATTTCATCTACGAGCCGTGACGCGCTCTCCGGCAGCCGGACAGAACCAGTTCGGCTGCTGCCAGTCGGTGATGGCTCTATTAGACCTCTTGCAGATGTCAACAGGTTGCACAGTGGAGATCGAACCGCTTTCTTCTCCTTTCTTGCCCGTTTGCAAAGCAGTTCGGCTTGGCAAGAAAAGAATCCCGCCGACTTGGCAAGAACTTGCGCTCGGCAGAAGAGGATGTTGGCCGAGCAGCAAAGGAATTCCAGTAAGCCGCAAAGAAGGTTGGCTGAGCCGCAAAGAAGTTTAGCCGACTAAGAAAGGAGCTGGAGTCGGCCAGACTCCTTTGCGGCTCAGCCAGAAAGAAGTTTGGCCAAGCCGGACTCCTTTCTGGCCGAGCCAACTTTCTTGGCAGCCGAGCAGAACTCTTTCTTTGCTTAGCTGCACTTCGTTGCAGCCTGACTGCTCCTTGCTGCAACTCTTGTTGTTGACTTATCTGTGCCGCTGCTCAGACCGTTGCAGATTGATTCGCTCAGAACGGCAGGGGCAGATTCCTGTCCCTGCCGTTTTCATGCCATCAGCTTTCCGGCTTGGAAGATCAGCACAGCCAAGCTGTAAGCGATCAGCGTGTTGAAGGCGATGGAGAATGCCGCCCATTTCCACGAGCCGCTTTCCTTGGCGATGGCCACGGCGGTGACAAAGCAGGGCGCGTAGCACATGATGAAGGCGAGAAAGGCTAACGCCGCCGCCGGAGTCCAGCGCGGGTCGGCTTTCAGCCGCTCCTTGAGCGGGGCCGCCTCTTCTGGGTTGGTCTCGCCGAGGGAATAGGCAGTGCCAAGGGTGGAGACAATCACTTCTTTGGCCGCAAAACCGCCGACCAAGGCGATGTTGGCCCGCCAGTCAAAGCCAGCCCATTGACTGAGCGGCTGCAAAGCCATGCCGAGCCGCCCAGCGACGGAATGCCGCAGCTTGGCTTCCGCCTCTTCGCGGTCAATCTGTTCGGCCAATTCCGTCGACTCAGCTGCCGCTGTCCGCCGGGCCTCAAATTTTTCCGCATCCTCCGTTGGCAGGCCGGGGTAGGTCATCATCGCCCAGAGCAGGATGGAAATGCCGAGAATGACTGTGCCTGCCTTTTTGATGTACTGCCACGTCCGCTCCCATGTATGCGTGAGCAGGCCCCGGAGGGTTGGGAAGCGGTAGGGCGGCAGCTCCATGACAAAGGGCGTGGACTCGCCCTTCAGCACGGTCAGGCGGAGGAATTTTGCTGCCAGCAGGGCCAGAGTCCAGCTCGCCACAGTGGCCGCGAACATGTATAAGGCCTGATGGTCGGCGAAAAAGGCCCCGATGATCAGGGTCAGCACCGGCAGCTTGGCCCCGCAGTTCATGAAGGGGACAGTGAGCAGGGTGGCCATCCGCTCCTTGGGCGAGCGCAGGGTGCGGGCCGCGAACACGCCCGGCACGGCGCAGCCGCCCGCGATGCCGCCGGAGACGATGAAGGGCATGACCGAGGAGCCGTGCAGGCCGAAAAGGTGGAAAATCCGGTCCATCATGAAGGCCACGCGGGCAAGGTAGCCGGAATCCTCGAGCACGGCGATGCCAAAAAACATGAACATGATGATCGGCACAAAACCCAGCACCCCGCCTGCGCCGTCAATCACCCCGGCGACGAGCATGGATTTCAGCGGACCGTCCGGCAGGGAGGAATCCGCCAGCACACCGAGAGCCTCAAAAACACCATCTAAACATTCGACAAAGAAGCCGGACAGGCCGAAGGTGAAGCTGTAGAGGCCAAAGAGGATGGCGGCCATCAGCAGCGGCCCCAGCAGCCGGTGGGTGACGACCTTGTCGATCTTGTCCGAAGCGTAGAGCCGGTCTTCGTCAAAGGCCCGCGTCACCACGCCTTGGCGGATGATGGACTTGATGAAGCCGTAGCGGTGGTCGGCGATCACTGCCTCTGGGTAGGCATCAATGGTGTTGCGCAGATGTTTGCTCAGATTCTCGCTGCGGCTGATCAGCTGACGGCCCAGCTCTGCGTCAGCTCGCATCACCCGGCTGACTACCTGTTCGTCGCTCTCAATGATTTTGAGAGCAGTCCAGCGAGGCGGATAAATATCGGTCAGCAGACCGCTTGCCTCAATCAGAGGGACAACATCGCGCAGGGCTTGATCTATGTCTGAGCCGTAGCGGAGCAGGGTCGGCGAGCAGCTCTTTTTCTGGCTGACCGCAATCACCGCATCGAGCAGCTCGGCCACACCTTGGCCGCTGCGGGCGACAACAGGCAGCACCGGCGTGCCGAGCAGTCTGCTCAGCCCCTGCGCGTCAATGTGGATGCCCCGCTTCTCTGCTGCGTCCACCATATTCAGGGCGATGACCAAGGGCACGCCCAGCTCCAGAAACTGGCAGGTCAGATAGAGGTTGCGCTCCAGATTGACCGCATCCACGATATTGACCACCACGTCAGGCTGCTCATTGACCAGATAATCACGGGCCACAAGCTCTTCAACTGAATAGGCGGTGAGGGAGTAGGTTCCGGGCAGATCCACTACACGAATGTCCTGTCCGGCTTGAAGCAGCGAACCTTCCTTCTTCTCCACGGTCACGCCGGGATAATTGCCCACATGCTGCCGCGCCCCGGTGAGGCGGTTGAAAAGGGTGGTCTTGCCAGCGTTGGGGTTGCCGGCGAGGGCGACATGCAGCAACGTCATGATGCCTCCGCTTCAAGCAGCACGTCAATATAATCAGCCTCGTTGTTCCGCAAAGTCAGTGTCTGGCCGGCAAGGCGAAGCATGACCGGATCATACAACGGAGCGCGGCCCGTAACCGTCAGCTTTGCACCGGGCATCAGTCCCATTTCCCTGAGCCGCTGTCCCAGCGGACCGTTGATTTTGACAGCAGTAATCACCCCAGACTGATTGACTTTCATCTTGCGCAAATTCATGGCACTTCCTCTTTGGCTTTCGGCGCGGCACAACTGCCGCTGGTGCAGCCGGAGCAGCCGCCACAGGAGCTGCCTGCGCGGAACGCGCTGAAGAGCTTCCTGCCGACAAGAACGCAGGCTAGCAGGACGATCAGAATCACCGCCACAGTTTGCATCGCATCTTCTCCTGAAAAAAAATTAGGTGTGCGGTGTAGGGGTGAAAAATTTTTCGCCCCTACTCTTGCTCAGTCTGCCGTTGTCCGCCCGGAGCAAGACGGCAGGCTGTTCCGACACAGTGTTTCTTGCAATAACCGCCGAACTCCCCTTCCCAAGCAATCCCTCCTCCGGGGCATTGCTCTATGTATTCCGAATACTTCACCAGCCGCCCGACAATATTTTTAGAGACGGAATGCTCCATCTTGCAGGCAGCCTCGTCCGCTTCCTCAATATCTATGCCCAGCACCTTGACGAAAAAATTCTTTAATGCTTTATGCCGCCGAACAATCTCCTCGGCGGCGGCGCAGCCCTGTTCGGTCAGAGTGATCAGATCATAAGGGGCGTAATTGACCAGCCCCATCTTGCCGAGCAGCCGCAGCGCACCAGTGACCGAGGAGGCCCGCACGTCCAAGTACTCGGCGATGTCCTTGGCTCTGGCCGCCATCTTCTCGACGGAGATGTGATAGATCGCCTCCAGATAATCTTCCTGGCTGGCGCTGAGTCTGTCTTGAGAATCCGGCGATTGTTTTTTCATCAGCAGATACTGTTCCCTAAAAGCAGCATTGTTTCCCTAGCCTGATTTTTTTTGTTGCGCCTAACTTTAAATGCGAACACAAAAGAAGTCAACAGGTTTTCCATACAAGACGTGAAGCTTGAGAAAAAAAGCAGAGAAGCCGCTCCGTTCAGAGCGACCGAACAAAAATGCTGTCCGCTGCCAGCTCGTCTAAGCTGAGGGTGCAGCCGTTGATTTTGACCATGCACTGTCGCCGCCCTCGTCCTCGTGCCGGACAGAGCAGCTCCAGCACCGCGCCGGGCAGCACGCCCAAGCTGGCCATTCTGCCGCAGACACTGCGATCGCCGCTGATCCGGCAGACTTTCACCCGGCAGCCGCAGCAGCATTGGGAAAGGGGCCGCACGTCTTCCTCAGCGGCTTGGCCGTGCTGCCGCTGTCTTCGGCCAAAGAGACAATGAAAAATCATTCTTCCGCCGTCATGTCTTGTTTTCGTACTGTTGGAAGCCTGCGGCCTCCGCCTGCTTGAGCATAATAAATATTGTCATCAGGCCTGACAAGCCCTTTTTTTTGCTTTCCGGCTCAGCGCCTTGCGGAGCCGGAAAGGAGAGCAGCCGACAATAGGGCTTGTGTTTACCGGGCGGGCATGATATTTTTCAACGTTATCACTGTGGAAAATGCGATACGTTCAACCGATCAGGAACCGGCACGCAAAGGCATGACTGAAGCATCGCCCGACACCGAAGAAAAGTCCGCACTGTCCGGGAAAGACCTGTTTTTCAAAACAGGGACGGCAAGCATGTCTTCCTACGAGAAAAGCTCGCCGATATACTCTCTTCTGAGCGGGCAGCGGGTCGGCCAGATACCCATTGACGAGCACAAGGAGATTGACCGCGAGGAGCGGGCCGCGCACCAGAAGATGCTGTCGCGCATCCAGTTCCTCCTGCTGGGCCTGACCTTCTTCAGCACACGGCTGCCCTGTGCGCAGGCGTTCGATCTGCGGGTGCTGAACAGCGCAGTGGTCGCCTTCGGCCTCTTCGCAGTGGCCGCCCGCTTTGCTTGGCGGCGGCATCACCGCGAACCGTGGCATCTCGCCCTGAACACTTGGGCCATGCTGCTTTTCACCGCTGTCCTGATCTGGCAGACCGGCTTTCTCTCCAGCCCCTTTCAGTCCCTCTTTTTTCTCTGCATCATGCTGACCGGGGCGATGCTCGGCCCAAAGACCGCCTATCAGCAGGCAGGCGCAGTCACAGTCTGCATGCTGCTGCTGGCTGCCGCTGACCGCAACGCTTTTTCCGGCAGCCTTTCCTCCCTCAAGGTGGACACAGAGTACCTCTCCGGGCCGCTGATCCGGCTCTCTTTGATCTGGCTGCTGGCCTGGGCGGTCTCGCAGGTCTCGGAAGAAGCGGAGGTGACGAAGGAGAAAATCCGTCAGCTCTCGCGCACCGACCAGCTCACCGGCCTTTGGAACATGAAGATGCTCCTCATCTTCATGCAGCGCGAGTACCAGCGCACGCTGACCAGATCGGGCAAGTTCTCTGTCTTGATGATTGACGCAGACAGCCTCAAAGCGGTCAACGACATGTTCGGCCACCATGCGGGCACGATGCTGATTGTCTTCATCTCTGAGACCATGCGCTCAGGACTGCGCGAGGAAGACATGCTGGCCCGCTTCGGCGGCGACGAGTTCGTCGCCTTTCTGCCCGAAACCTCCTGCAAAGATGCTTGGATGGTGGCAGAGCGTCTGCGCCGCCGGATTGAGGACGTACCCTTGGTCTATGAGGGGCATACCGTGCATATCACCGTGAGCTGCGGCATCGCCTGTTTCCCCGATCATGGCAATGATCTCACAGAGATCATGAAAAAGGCCGACCGCGCCCTCTATCAGAGCAAAGACCTCGGCAAGAACTGCTGCACCATTTTCAACGAGGACAGTTCGGCGGCGGCACCTGAGCCGGTCAGCCCTCCCGAACCTCGATTTTCCCGCGCAGGTGATCCTTGACCGCGCTGACCGGCACTTCCTTGCGGTGAAAGATGCCGGCGGCCAAGGCCGCATCTGCGCCGGTCTGCTGGAAGACCTCCAAGAAATGATCGGCGCAGCCTGCGCCGCTGGAAGCGATGACCGGAATCCGCACCGCCTGCTTCACTGCCCGCACCAGCTCCAGATCAAAGCCCGCGTTGGTGCCGTCGCGGTCAATGCAGTTGAGCAGGATTTCTCCCGCCCCAAGCTGCCCGCAGACCTTGGCTAAGGTTATCGCGTCCAAATCGCGGCCCTCCCTCCCTCCTTTGACCGTGCACTGATACCAGCAGTATTTCTCTCCATTCGGGCCGGGAAAGGCTGTCTCAATAACCGGATGCTTCGTCTCCTCTGGAGAGCGCACGTACACCCGGCGCGGATCCACGGAAATCACCACCGCCTGACTGCCATAAACCCGCGCAATCTGCTCGATGGAGCTGAGACCGCAGCTTTTTCCCGCCGCCAAAACCTGCTCAACAATCAGCACCGCATCCGAGCCGATCGAAACCTTGTCCGCGCCGGAGCGGAAATACTCTGAAGCCACGTCCAAGGCGGAGTGATATTTCCCGTTCTGATCGGTGAAATCGCGGATGCCGCCGCCGATGGTCAGAGGCACGAAGACCTGTTTTGAAGTCTCGCGCAGCACGTCCAGCATCGGCATGTCCTCCAGCGGGAAAGCCCGGAAGGCAGTGATGTTGAGGAAGGTGATCTCGTCCGCGCCCTGCTCATAATAATCCTGCGCCAAGGCGACCGGCTTGCCGAGATTGCGCACTTGGCCCTGCTCGCGCACGTCGTACTGATCGCCCTTGGTGACAACCAGATCGCCCTGCTCGTTCGAGCGCACATCCAAGCAGGCGATGATTCGGGCCGCGAGCTTGGTCGGCTGCGGACAGGCGCACAAAGTGATTTCCTCTTTTGTTGCGCTGAGGAAATTCTCCAGCAGCTTCAGGCCTGCCTTGCCGCTTTTTTCCGGGTGGAACTGCGTGGCGACAACGTTGCCGCGCTGAATTGCGCTGACAAACTCGCAGCCGTAGTCGGTATAGGTCAGCACGTCGGCACTGCTCTCCGGCTCGACATGATACGAATGGACGAAATAGAACTTCTCCTGTCCGCTCAGGCCGTGAAAAAGACGGGAAGGCTGCGCAGCCCGGATGCCGTTCCAGCCGATGTGCGGCACCGGCAGTTCAGTTTGAAAGCGGCGCACCCGGCCCGGCAGGAAGCCGAGTCCCGCTTCCTCCGAAGCCTCCTCGCTCGACTCAAAGAGGGCTTGCAGAGCAATGCAGATGCCGAAGAAAGGCTTGCCGCTATGCAGATGACGCAGCAGCGGCTCTGTCAATCCCTGTGCGCGCAGGCTGCGCATCATCGCCCCGAAATTGCCCACACCGGGAAAAACCAGCCGTTCCGCCCGGTCAATGTCCGCTGGCGAGCTGACTTGGGTCACGCTTTCGCCCAGCCGCTCCAGCGCGTTTATCACTGAGCGCACATTGCCCGCGCCGTAATCAAGCAGAGTGATCATCTGTCCTTTTCCGCAGAAGATTCGTAAAAAAACCGCAGGAGCTGTCATTCCGCCGCTTGAACGCTGCGGAAACCGGTTTGTCCGGCGGCTGAAGCATAACCACTTTTCAGTGTTTTTCACAAGAGATATATGCTACCATTCCCGCAACTGCCGGGCAAAAGCGAGTCCCGGCGCAGACAACACGGATTATATTGCAGAGAGGTCAATCATGTGCGGAATAGTCGGCTACACAGGAAGCAGGAAAGTGATTCCAGTGCTGCTGGATGGATTGCGCCGTCTGGAGTATCGGGGGTATGACTCCGCCGGTCTGGTCTGCCAGACAGATGGCAGGCTGACACGCTTCCGGGCGGCAGGCAAACTGATCAACTTGGAAAAGGCGGTGGATGAGCAGATCGGCTTGAACGCGCACACCGGTCTTGGCCACACCCGCTGGGCAACGCACGGTGCGCCGACCGAAATCAACGCCCATCCGCACACCGACTGCACAGGTGAGCTGGTGGTTGTCCACAATGGCATCATCGAAAACTACGGCAGCTTGAAGCAAGAGCTGCTGGCTGAGGGACATGTCTTCTCCTCGCAGACCGACACCGAGGTGCTGGCGCATCTGATAGAGAAATATCTGGAGAATGACTTGGTCGCGGCGGTGCGTAAGGCTTTGGCGCGGGTAGAAGGCTCCTATGCGCTTGGCGTGATTTGGGCTAAAGAGCCAGGCCGTTTGGTGGCGGCCCGCAACCAAAGCCCGCTCGTCATGGGTTTGAGCGACGATGCCTGCCATATCGCTTCCGACATCCCGGCCCTGCTGCCCTACACCCGCAAGGTGATCTTTTTAGATGACCACGAGCTGGCGGTGCTCGACAAGGGCGCGTATTCCATCATCAGCATTGAGAGCGGCAAGCAGATTGAGAAGGACGTGCGCATCATTGACTGGAATGCAGCCATGTCTGAGAAAGGCGGCTATCGCCATTTCATGCTCAAAGAGATCTTCGAGCAGCCGCAGGCCATCCTCAACACCATCAGCGGCAGGATCGACCCGGAAAGCGGCAGCGTCAACCTGCCGGAGATCGGTCTCAGCGACGACGATCTGCGCAAGATCGAGCGCATCGCCTTGGTCGCCTGCGGCACGTCTTGGCACGCGGCTCTGGTCGCCAAATACTGGCTGGAGCAATGGGCAGGCGTTCCTGTTGATGTCGATATTGCCTCGGAATTCCGCTACCGCAAACTGCTGCTCAACGAGCGCGTCCTGACCGTGGCCATTTCTCAGTCAGGTGAGACCGCTGACACCTTGGCCGGAACGCGGCGGGCGGCTTCGCTCGGCTCCAAAGTTCTGACCATCTGCAATGTGGTTGGCTCGACCATGACCCGCGAGGCGGACGGCATCATCTACACGCACGCCGGGCCAGAAATCGGCGTGGCTTCGACCAAAGCCTTCACCTGTCAGCTCTCCGCTCTCTTCCTGCTCACGCTGCATCTGGCTAAAGTGCGCGGCATCGCTTCGCCGGAGAAAATCAAAGAGCTGGGGGCGGCGCTCATCGCCCTGCCGCCGGTGATCAACGCTGTGCTGCCTGCGGTGCAGCAGCAGATTCAGGCCCTGCTGGAGCGGTATTACGATGCGCGGGACTTTCTCTTTGTCGGACGCGGCCTGAATTTCCCCATCGCCTTGGAAGGCGCGCTCAAACTGAAGGAAATTTCCTACATCCACGCCGAAGGCTACGCTGCTGGCGAGCTGAAGCATGGCCCGATTGCCCTGATTGACAAAGACATGCCAGTGATGGCGATTGTGCCGCAGGACGGAGTCTATCAGAAGAGTATCTCCAATGTTGAGGAGATCAAAGCCCGGCAAGGCCGCCTGCTGCTGATCGGCAGCGAGGGCGACACGCACCTTGCAGCCCTGACTAACGATGTGCTCTATCTGCCCAAGGTGCACGAGGAGCTGAATCCGCTGCTCTACACCATTCCGGCCCAGCTTTTAGCCTATGAGATCGCCTGCCGCCGGGGATGCGATGTGGATCAGCCGCGCAATCTGGCCAAGAGTGTGACGGTGGAGTGAGTTTCGCCGGTTGACATGATCAGCGGCCTTCTGTTAGATACAGAAGGGAAGAATGTCGGGCGTTTTTAGCTTTTGAGGCGAGAAAACGTTATGCTGATCTTGTCAGCCGAGTTTAATTATTGGCGCAGGATTTATTGATGACCTATTAAAAATGGAGAGAAAAATGTTGAATAAAATTAAAGTTGAAGGGTTGTTTAATAGGTTTAACTATGAAATTGATCTCAAAAAAGAAGGAATAACAATTTTAACTGGCCCTAATGGATACGGCAAAACAACCATCTTGAAGATTATCTATGCATTTTCTGTTAAAAATCTGTTTTTTTTCTTTCAATTGCCATTCGATAAAATATTTTTAACTCAGGATGAAAAAGAAATAAGTTTATTAAAAATAGATGAAGATACAATCGAAACAAAAATTGACAACAAGTCTTTTCGTCACAAGAAGAGCGAGGTAATAAAAGATATAAGGCGATTCATAGAAAGGTCTCCATATAGACAAATTGATGAAACTCAATGGATCAACAGCAGGACAGGGGATTATTACACTGCAGAGTCTATAGCTAATCTACTGCTAGAATCTGACCATTTGATTCAAGAAAGATATCTTAAGTTTAAAAAGCAATTGCCAGATTTTATTGATGTCTATCTTATAAGGGAACAACGTCTCATCAGGAAAGCACAAGTAAATAGAAGAAGAGATTCTCCTTATTACTACGAGGACGAAACGAGGGAAAGCTTTAGCAATACAATCGAAGCATATGCGCTTGAATTATCCAAAGAGCTGAAAGATATTCTTGCGAATTCCTCTAAAATAGGACAAGAGCTTGACAGCAGTTTTCCAAGACGTTTATTTGATGAAACAGAACATGTCAGTGGAAAAGAATTTGATCGTAGATATAATATTATAAAGGAGAAACAGGGATCTTTAAGCAAGTACGGCCTTTCTGCTACAAAAGAGGACAGTCAAACCTCTTTCAGAGAGGAGAATGCAAAAGCTTTGCTTGTCTATCTTAATGATACAGAAAAAAACTTGAAATATTTGACGAAATATTAAAAAAACTTGAAATATTTTCAACGGTTTTAAATGAAAGGCAGTTTGTCTTTAAGCAACTTGAGATTTCTCCAGATTTCGGCTTTAGGTTTACAACTGAAGGAGGAAAAGAACTTTCCTTAACCGATTTATCTTCAGGAGAGCAACAGGAGGTTGTTTTATTATATGAGCTTCTTTTTAAAGTCAAGCCAAATACTTTAGTGTTGATAGATGAGCCTGAGATATCTCTTCATGTTGCTTGGCAGAAGGAAGCACTCAATGATCTGCTGAAAATAATAGAAGTTCAAAAAATAGCGGTTATCACAGCCACTCATTCTCCTCAAATCATCGGAAGTAACTGGGACTTGGTTGTTGACCTTGGGGATATTTCAAGATGAGTGTGCAAGATTGTCTTAATGAAGATGATGTGATAACCTCTATACGCCTCCAGTTGAGTCATCCTTTAAAAAGACAGAAGGTATGGGTTGTCGTAGAAGGTGAAACAGATCAAAAACTATATTCAAAGCTGTTCAACAAAAAGCATGTCGAGATTGAAATTTCGTATAGTGGATTGACAGGTTTGCTAAAAATAGTTTCAGAGCTGTTGAAAGAAACAAGGCGTATTATCGGAATAAGAGACGCTGATTTTCTGCATTTAGATGGCCAGGAAAAAGATGCAGAACATATCTTTCTGACAGATTTTCACGATGCAGAAATGATGCTTGTCTCGTGTGAAAATGCTTACAAACAGGTTGCCGCTGAATTTTTAACAGGAGAAAAAGAGCCTGTCGCGGTGCGGGAAAAGCTTCTTCTGTCACTTAAATTTATTAGCGGAATAAGATGGCTGAATGATTCATGTAAATTAGAACTCAATTTCAAAGGATTTTCTTTTGGCAATTTTTACGATGAAAAAATATTTAAACTCAATGACAGTGCTTGTTTAGCTGAAATAATCAATAGTTCACCAAACAGGAAAGGTGAAATCATACAGGAACAGGTATGTCTAAAAATAGAAGGAGTTTTGGATGTCTTAAATTTATGCAACGGACATGATTTTCAAAAAATCTTTGCGCTTTATGTTACTTCAAAATTGAAAAAAGGCAAAAAAACAATAGCTGACAATCGAATCGGTGAAGCATTTCGGGTTGCTTATCGCTTTGATGATTTCAAGGGAACAAATTTATATAACGAGTTGAAAAACTGGGCGGACAGCCAGTCAGTATCGCTTTTCAGCGAGATCAATTAAAAAGGAGCATAAAAGACGGGTTGGCCCATCGACTCCAACTCAGATTCGTCTCTTTCCCCTCGTCCTGCCCAACTAATTCTCTCTGACAGGGATTTTACACCATCCCGGCCCAGCTTTTAGCCTATGAGATCGCCTGCCGCCGGGGATGCGACGTGGATCAGCCGCACAATCTGGCCAAAAGCGTGACCGTGGAGTGAGGCAAGAAAATTCACTGCGTTTTTCGGCAGGCCGCAGCGGATTGCGCTGCGGAACCGGCTGGCTCCGGCTGAACGCCCGCAGCGGCAGCTGAAAACGCGTTTGCATCGCCCCGAT
>NZ_JBLWEP010000027.1:16636-19979 GCF_048287355.1 Candidatus Electronema sp. TJ | reverse complement strand
CCGACGTGGACGGTCGGCAAGGACTCGCCCGGCCAGATTTGCCAGCTCCTCCGGCAGCAGGCTGAAAACGGAGTCAAGTTTTTCTGTTTTGACTATTTCGACACCCTCGCCGTGCGCAACATTGAGCCGGAATTCACCAAGCAGCTCGCCGCCCGCCTGCACAGCCTGCTGCTGGGCGGACAAATGCCGCCGCCGGAGCGGCTTTACGCCCTGCGTCAGCAGCTTGAGCGGGAATTGAGCGCGAAGAGCGCAGCCACAGGCGGCGAGCTGGAATTTTATATGGAGCCGTTCGCCCGCGCTTATCGACTGCGGCTGCAAGAGGAGCTTGGCGATCTTGCCCAACTGCGAGATGCGGACAAATTCACCGCAATCATTCTCGCTATAGAAACCGCAGTGGAAAAAACTGTGCAGCAGCCCTGCGCCGATGCCGTGCAGGTGCTGGCTTGGCTGCGGCAGCAGGGCTTGCGCATTGTGCTGGTCTCAGATTTCTATTTGCCGGGCAGCAGCTTCACCGAGATGCTGAAGAGCTTGAACTTGAACGGCCAGTTTGACCATATCTATGTTTCCGCTGGTCACGGTTTGGCCAAATCCTCAGGCAGGCTGTATGAAAAAATCTGCGCCGACCTGCGCTGCCAGCCGGACGAGCTTTTGATGATCGGCGACAATCCGCATTCCGATGTGATGCGGGCGCAGGAAAAAGGACTGCGCTGCCTGCATCTGCTCAATCCCGGCCAGAAGAAATTCTACAGCCGATGGCGGCCAGCGCAGTTAGACGCGCTCGCTGCCGTGCGGCGGCATTTCAATGAAGCGGCAGCGAAAGACGGCCTGTTCAAAGAAACCGGCACCAGTCTCTGGCTCTTCACGTGGAACTTGCTCCAAAGCCTGCTGCGTCGGCAGGCTCGGGATGTCTTCTTTTTCTCCAAGGAAGGCGAGTTCCTGAAAAAGCTCTTTGACCAGATGCAGAGCGACCTATTCGGCGGCCCAGCGGTGCGCAGCCATTATATATTGGTCTCGCGCAAGGCCACATTTCTCGCCTCGCTCAAGTCGCTGGATGAAGAGGATTTCAGCCGCCTGTTTTATTTTTACCGCACCATCTCTCCCCGCGATTTTCTCCTCAGTCTGAACATTGAGGAGCCGCTGGCTGCCGAACTCTGTGCTCAAGCCGGGGTGGACTTCCAAACCCGTCTGCCTGAGCTGCGCAATCAGCCCGCCTTCCGCCAGCTGCTCGCCTTTGAGCCGCTCCGCCAGCTTTATGAAACACGGCGCGTCCAGCAGCGCAAAAATTTCCTCGCCTACCTGAATTCGTTTGGCGTTGATTATGAGAAAGACGGACTGTGTATTGTTGATGTCGGCTGGAAAGGCTCGATTCAGGACAACCTTTGGCACATTCTCGGCGGACAGGTGGAGATGCAGGGGTATTATGCGGGTTTTCTTGATGCGGCGGTCAAGCAGCCAAAAAACGGCAAAGAAGGCTTGCTTTTTGACAACACTCGTCACCTGCCCTATTTCAATGTTTACAACAACAACCGCTCACTTTTCGAAATGATGCTGGGCGCGTCACACGGCAGTGCCGACGGCTATTTCATGGCCGAGGAGTTTGCCGCCCAGCCTGACGACCATCGACGGGAAATCCGGCGGCGCATCCCGGCAAATGACAGCGAGCTGCTGGTCTGCGCCTTGGACATGCCGGAGGAGCGCACCTTGTTCGAGATGAAAATCAGACCGTTGCAGGAGCAGATGCTGGCCGAAGCCAAGCGTCTGAATGCGGCCTTTCTCCGCTCAGGCTGCGCACTGCCGGATTTAGACTGGTTCGCCCGCCGTCACGCCCGGATGGTCTTCACGCCGACGCGGCAGGAGATTGAGTTCTTCGAGAGCCTCTATCACTTGGAGAATTTCGGCGTTTTTGAATACACTGAGTTCCGCGCAGAAACGAATCTTTCCCTGCAAGAGCGATGGCGGAATTTTGTCAAGATGCGGAAGAATCCAGCCATGCTGGAGATGGGCACTTGGCCGCCGATCATTTTGCGGCGGCTGGGGCTGGATTTCTACCGGCACATCAACGGCAGACGGCGGCTGAAGCGGGAGTTTGGGGGCTATTTCCTGAGTCGTCAGCCCTGATCTGCGATTCTCCGCCATTTTGAAGCAGCTCCAGCGCGGCGCGGGCGGCTGCCTGCTCGGCCTCCTTCTTGCTGGAGGCCGTGCCGGTGCCAAGCGTCCGTTCGCGGAAGCTGACCGAAACTGTGAACAGCCGGGCGTGGGGCGGGCCGTCCTCGGTTTCCAAAGCGTACTGCGGCCCTTCATTGTGCCGCTCTTGCAGGAGTTCCTGGAGCTTGCTTTTGGCATCAACAGCAATCAGCTTCTCGCCCTGCCGGTCAATGAGCGGGCCGAAATGCCGCCGCACATGCGCCTGCACCGCCTCATAGCCGCTGTCGAGGAACATCGCCCCGATCAGCGCCTCATAGGTGCCGCAGAGAATGGATGCCTTTTCTCTGCCGCTGGAGCTGTCCTCGCCTTTGCCCAAAAGCAGATGCCGCCCCAGCTCAAAGCTGCGGGCGATGTCGGCCAAGCTGCCTTCATTGACCAGAGCGGCGCGGATGCGGGTCAGCTTGCCCTCGCGCAGGTCTGGAAAGCGGAGAAAAAGCAGGTGGCCGACTGCCATGTCCAAGGCCGCGTCGCCAAGGAACTCCAAGGTCTCATTGTGCCTGCCGCAGTCCATCCGTTCAAAGGCGAAGGAGCTGTGGATCAGGGCGAGCTGAAGCAGCTCGCGGTCGCGGAAAACATGGCCGATGCGGTCTTGGAGCAGGCACAGCTGCTCCGCATGTCTGATGGCCAGCTCTTCAAGCGTGGTTCCCATGTTTCGTATTTGAAAAATTCTGACGGGCAGATTTTCCCCTTGTCAAGATCGCCCCGGATGGAGTATAAATTGCCGCACAGCAGGGCGACGTAGCCAAGTGGTAAGGCAGAGGTCTGCAAAACCTTTACTCAGCGGTTCAAATCCGCTCGTCGCCTCCACGGACATTCAAGGCCGGTGAACTTCGTTTTCACCGGCCTTTTTTTATTCCGCCGCCAGCGGGTATTCCGCCTTAACGAAATGCTTGGCCCCGTCCGGCGAAAGGACGCTGCGATACAGTCGGAAGCTGCTTGCCGGAAAAGGCGGCGCGGCGAACAGGCTGTGCTGGGCGAGCCAGCCGCCAACTTTGCTGGACGGAGTGTCGCGCAGCCGGGCCAGCGTCACATGCGGGCTGAACTTGCGTCCTTCCGGCTCCACGCCGACTCGCTTCAGAGCGGCTTCAATCTGCCGGTGCAGATGCAGCAGCGGCTCGGATTTCTCCAGTCCTGCCCA
>NZ_JBLWEP010000027.1:10618-16372 GCF_048287355.1 Candidatus Electronema sp. TJ | reverse complement strand
GACATCGGCACAAAGGGCCGCGACGGCTCGCCCATATACACCTGCCGAGGCCGTCCGATTTTGGAACGCGGATCCTCCTGCTGCTCTTTCCATTGCGCAATCCAGCCGGGCAGACGGCCCAGCGCGAACATCACCGTGAACATGTTGGTCGGAATGCCCAAGGCGCGATAGATGATGCCGGAGTAGAAATCCACGTTCGGGAACAGATTGCGCTCAATGAAATACTGATCTTTGAGGACAATCTCCTCCAGCCGCAGGGCAATGTCCAGCAGCGGATCAGAGACATTCAGCACAGCCAGCAGCTCGTCGCAGGCGTTCTTGATGATCTTGCCACGCGGATCAAAAGTCTTATAGACCCGATGGCCAAAGCCGGAGAGCTTGAACGGATCGGATTTGTCCTTGGCCTTGTTGATGTATTTCTGGAAATCGCCGCCGTCCTGCTGAATAGCCTCCAGCATGGTGATCACCGCCTCGTTCGCCCCGCCGTGCAGCGGCCCCCAGAGTGCGTTGATGCCTGCGGCAATGGAGGCATACAAATTCACGCCCGCGCTGCCGACCAAACGCACTGTCGAGGTGGAGCAGTTCTGCTCGTGGTCAGCATGGAGAATGAGCAGCTTGTTCAGGGCCGCAACGGCCTCTGGCCGGATGGTGTAGGGATCCACCGGGCTGTCGAACATCATGTTGAGGAAGTTGGCGCAGTAGCTCAAATCTGGGCGGGGATAGACCAGCGGCTCGCCAAGGCTTTTCTTGTACGAAAAGGCGGCGATGGTTCGTATCTTGGAGATCAGCCGGGCGGCGGTCAAGTCCAGCGGCATCTGCGGATCATCATTCATTTCAGGATAATAGCTGCACAGGCTGTTGACCATCACCGACAGAATCGCCATCGGTGGCGCACCAGGCGGGAAGCGGTCGAAGAAATGAATCATGTCCTCGTGGATCAGCGAGAAGCGGTTGAGCAGATCGCGGTAGCGCTGATATTCCGCTGTGGTCGGCAGATGGCCATGCACCAGCAGATACGCCACTTCGACAAACATGCACTTTGCCGCCAGCTCCTCGATGGCGTAGCCCCGGTAGCTGAGTATGCCCTTGTTGCCGTCAAGAAAGGTGATGCGGCTGGCGCAGGAGGCGGTGTTCTTGTAGCCAAGATCAAGGGTGGTATAGCCGGTCTCTTGCAGCAGTTTGCTGATATCAATAGACTTGTCATTCTCGGTGCCGCGCACGATGGGCAGGCTGTAGGATTTCCCTTCGATGGTGAGGGTGGCGCAGTCGCCGCTGTGGCTGGTGGTCATGACGGACACCTCTGTGGTGGTTGATGGAACTGCCTCCTCCTGCGGCAGACAGCAGGCGGCGGAAAGATGATGCGCAGCCTGTTCTGGCCGGGTAGAATGCTGCGCGGCAGACGCGCCGCACGGCCCGCCGTCCGCTGGCGTACCAGAGAAGAGCAGATTCTACTGCACTTCCAAGAAAAGAGCAAGGCGGAGAACGACTTGCTGAACACGCGACCACCCGGCGACTATGGATGAACTGAAGAAAAAACGGCAGCATATCCGCACGCTGATGCGCTACGCCGTGCCTGACGAAGCGATGGAGGCGGCTCTTGACCTGCTGCTCACCTTCCGTGACGACCGCACAGCCCTTGCTGTGCTGGAGGAGTTCTACAGCTTCCTGCCGGAGGCCAAGAACGACTGGATCAAGGAGCTGCGCCTTGTGGCCCGGCAGCGGGGCGTGTTCCTCATCGCCGCTGTGGCCTCGGAAGATGCCTATCTGTATTTAGTCTCCAGCGAGGGCATTGAGTTCAACGGCAGCCTGCGCGAAGGCTGGCTTGACCGCGACCTGCTCGACTTCTTTGAATTCGCCTCCGCAGAAGCTTTTCAGCAGGCGGCCAAGGACGTGGAGCAGCTCCCGGAATATCAGCCGCTGCAATTGGATGTCAATCTCTGTCCAGCCTGCCAAGCCGCCACGGGCGAGCCGCACGAGCTGGGCTGCCCGGTGGAAATCTGCCCGTGGTGCGGCGGCCAGCTCATCCATTGCGACTGCCGCTTCGAGCAGCTCGGCGTGGACGAAATGAATGAACGCGACCTGCTCCGCTTTGAGGCGTTGCTGGAGGAGCAGGGGCGCGTCGCGTACTCCCCGGAACAGCGGCCCAGCTTTGCTGATGAAGGGCCGGGCGTGGAGCTGGACTGAGCTTCCTGCATCCTGCGGAAGGAGCGATCAGCAGCCATTCACTCCTCCATCTGTCCGTTTTTCCAAAGACATGTCTTGCGCCATTTCCGCGCTGCGCGGCAGCGCAGGAACGCAAATCCTCATCCCCTCACATACGCATCCGCGTCATTGGCCACAATCACGCCGTAGTTGATCGCGCCCAGCCAGCCGCTCATGATGATGCCCACTGAGCCGACATGGAACAGCCCGCGCACTTCCTTGAACAGCGTGCGCGAGATGTCCAGTCCCTCGAACTTGGTGCCGAAGGAGCTGCCCTTGGTGTGCAGGGTGTAACGGTGGAAGGTCTTGGGCGTTGCTGTCTCTATGGTGTCGATTTTCTCGCGTATGCCAGGAATGTATCGTTCCAAATCAAGCAGGCTGCGTTCCGCCATGGCCGCCTTGGCCTCTTGATAGGCCGTCTCGTCGAGGCGCGCCCAATCGTCATAGTTGGCATTCATTGAAGCAACAACTGTATAATCAGGATGCTCAGGCCGGGTCTTTGGATAATAGACTGAGAAGGTGCGGCTTTTGGTGTCCATCCTCCGCATCTCTTCAGAGGAGAAGACCTCAGCTGTTGAAGTGAAGAGCAGATCGCCCACGTCCGGGAAGGACTCTCCCTTGCGGATGCCGAAATAGACTTGGCATGAGGAGTTGTTCACCACCACCTTGTCGAAGCGGCTGAGAAAATCGCTGCTGAAGGCCTCGCGGCCTGCAAGCTGGTCAATGGTGTTGGTGATGCCGGAGTTGGAGACAACAGCTTTGGCCGCAATCTCCCGCCCTTTCACCAGCACGCCGCGCACCTTGCCTTGTTCCACCACAACACGCTCAACCTTGGCACTGGTGCAGATGGTCACGCCGTTGGCTTGCAGATCATCCGCCATCAGGCCGATGAGCTTGTCCGTGCCGCCTTCAAAGGTGAACACGCCTTTGCTCATAAAGTTTGAGAAGACAATGCCGTACGTAATGGCCGGCTCGTTCAGAGTGGAGCCGTTGGCGTAGGTGATAGGCTCCATCAGCAGACGATGCACATCCGAGCGGCCCGGGAAGAACTGCTCGAACAAGTCCCGCGTGGTCATGCTTTGGTCGTCATAAAAGTTCATCGCCCGTACCGTGTTGAAAAAGTCATCCACCACACTGCGCGCAATCTTAAAGTCCTCATGCAGAATGCGCACAAAATCATCCTTTGAAAAGGTGGTGGTGAGCGAGAACTGCGGGTTGTCAAAGACGATGTTCTTGAGCTGGACAATGGAGTCCTTAATCGCTTTCGACCAGTACTTGCTGCATGTTTTCACCATGCCATACGGAAAGCCGTGCAGCGAGACATCAAAGGTATGGCCGCCGCGCTTGAACCATGCTGCCAGGCCGCCGAGCTGGAAATGCTGCTCCAGCAGCAGCACGCTGTGGCCAGCTTTGGCCAAGCGGTTGGCGCAGGTTAAACCGCCAAGGCCGGAGCCGATGACGATGATGTCGTATGTGTCCTGAACGTGGTCAAAAGGGGTGAATTTCATAGCGTGTTCGGTGAGTAAACGGTTGTTCTCGGAAGAAGGGCATGAGCGGCTCAGTCCTCATCGTTCTTCTGCGCTCTGAACCTGTCCCGCTCCTTCAGGAAACAGTCAGGACAGTAACTATGGGAGCAGTCAATATCCCAATGTGTTTTAAAGTATGACTCAACCTTCATCCAGTCTTTCTGCTTGCTTTGCATCTTTCCGCAGACAGGGCAGAGAAAGATCATATGATACAGCGCGGAAATCTCGCTGATGTCCTCAATGACCAGCAAGGCATGATGTATTCCGGCAAAGAGGAATGGAGACACAGTGATGACCGAAAGCATTTCCTGCTTCTCGCCGTCCATAATATACTCTATCCTTGCTTTGCTGCGGATGACACAGTTGCGCAAGAATGCTTTGACCACCGAATTCCTGACAATGCAGTTCTTGCAAGCTGGAGAGCGGCCGCAGCCTTCAGGTGTCTCCACAGAGTGGATGCAGTGGAGAATGTCGCCCGCCCTGCGCTTCAGGACAGTCTCCCGTCCAGCTTTGAGCAGCTTGGCGGCGGCAGCGTTGCAGTCCTGAATCCGCACGTCTCTGTCAACCACAAAGATGAGCGAAGGCAGCGCGTCAAGCACCGCTCTGAGCAGTGTCAGGTCATTCATGACTGGCCTTGTCAATAAAACATGGGCGAAATTTTTTTGCACCTATGCCTGGCCTCGTCAATGAATGTAGGGGCGAAAAATCTTTCGCCCTTACTTGGCCTTGTCAGTAAATCAGGGGACGAGAGATCTTTCAACATTGCTTGGTCTCATCAGCAACCATGGGCGAAAGATTTTTCGCCCCTACGAGCAATCGCTGGACGAACAGGCCCTGCCCTTTTCTTAGGTGCCTGCCGTCACGTCCAAAATATCCACCAGCCTGCCGCCGTAAGGGCTGCGGACCATCTTCAGCAGGCCGTCGTAGTCATTGACGATAATCTCAAGGCTGGTTAGATCTGAA
This sequence comes from Candidatus Electronema sp. TJ, assembly GCF_048287355.1. Classification (NCBI taxonomy): domain Bacteria; kingdom Pseudomonadati; phylum Thermodesulfobacteriota; class Desulfobulbia; order Desulfobulbales; family Desulfobulbaceae; genus Candidatus Electronema; species Candidatus Electronema sp. TJ. The sequence continues at coordinate 11,681 of NZ_JBLWEP010000027.1, read as the reverse complement.
CCGCTCCAGCCTGCCAAGGTGTAGACACCGTTGCTGTTCACCTCTATCTTTGGCCCTTCCTCGCCGCCGTCAGTCATGTCAATCAGATTCAGGCTCAAGTCCTTGTCCTGCACGTCCAAGATCACCTGAATCCGCACCCGCGCCCGCTCGCTGATCAACGTTCCATCGCTGACCAAGACAAAGGCTGATGTCCCGCCGCCGCTGAGGATGCCGCTGCCTGCGCCGATGGTCACGGCCAGCGGCGTGCGCAGCATGCGGCGGCAGAGGCCGGTGCGCAGCGTGCCGTTCTCGGTGTACTGCGTGACGACCGAGAGCTGATATTCATTGTTCCAAGGATCAGGCTGGCTTGGAATGTCCGGCAGCAGCAGAATCTCGCTGTTGGCGATCTGGCCGCAGCGGCTCTGGCGCATGAGGCCGCTGCGGGTGCCTGCAAGGAAGCAGCCGCAGTTCTCGGCGGCCTGATTGAAATACAGATCCTCGCCCTTGATCCGCAGCATGCCGTCAGGGTTGAGCACGTCCGGCAATTGCAGCAGCGCGTCCTCAGCCGCAGCGATGACCGGCAGCTTCTCAGTAACAGGCAGCCGCTCAGTCTGCGTCATATGCAGCACTGTCTCAACAAGTTTTTTGGAGGCCTGCATGCGCACGCGCAGCGATTTCTCCAAAGGCGGCAGCGGGGAGTCAACCGAAGTCAAGCGGCCGTTCAGCCAGACCTGCGCCGAGAACAGGCCCTCCAAGCTGAGCAGATAGCCCTCGGCAAGCAGCTGGGCTATCTCCGCGCGCATTTCCAGCATGTAGCTCTTGCCCATGCTTTCGTTGAACAGCGGATTTCTGCGGGCGATGCGCGCCGCCAGCTCATCATAGCCCACTTTGCCTCTGGGCACAACTGCTGGGCGGTAGGACGGCGGGGTGGTCAAAGGGTTGAATCTGGGCTGCCACTGAACTGTGAGCATGACGTTCCTCCATCTTGAGTTTGACTGCGCAAAGCCGCCGCTGCGGCGGCAGGACAGCCCAGCGTAAAACTGCGGCCTGTCTTTGTCAAGAAAAAATGCATGGCCATGCCGCA
>NZ_JBLWEP010000027.1:7317-10159 GCF_048287355.1 Candidatus Electronema sp. TJ | reverse complement strand
CATGAGTGCTGACCAAGGCAATGCGCCTCAGGAAGACAAGCCGAAGAGCAGTTCAATCTTGGAGCTGATTGAGCCGTCATCCAACAAACTGGCCTTCTATCTGGTGTTGATCATGCTGCTCATTCTCTTCGGGCTGATCTTCCTCCTGCTTAACACCACGGCGGCGCATCCAGACAACAAAGACTTTATTGAGTACAGCAAGTGGCTCTTCTCAGGTTTGATAACCGCGTTTGGCGCGTGGATCGGCGCAGGAGCCGCATATTTGTTCGGCAAGGAGAATCTGGCTGAGAGCAGCCGCTCGACTGAGAATGCGCTGAAGATACAGTATGAGGCAATCCGCAACACCTCCAAGCGCGACTGCGTCAAAGACATTGCTTTGACAACCATAAACAAGGATTTCATGTTCAAGCGGGAAACATCCAGCAAGGATGTGGCTCTCGCCCTTGAGCAGCATGCGGACTACTGGTGGGTGCCGGTGCTGGACAATGAAGGGAAAGGCATTCTGGAGGATGTGCTTCATGCCAGGGTGTTCTGGCGGCAGAGCAGCCTGCTGGCCGAGGACAGTCCGCTGTCAAGCCTTATTGAAGAAATCAGCAAAGATGAGAGCCTGAGCAGGCTGCATGGGTCAGCCTTCTTCATCAAAGCCGCTCTTGATGACAAGATCAGCGACACAATCCGCAAGATGGACAGCGCAGGCGCGGTGATCGGCATAGTTGTGGATGACCGGGGCAAGCCGTCTTACTGCTTCACGAAACAGAACTTGCTGACTGCGGAGCAAGCATGAGAACAATCCTCTTGTCCGGCCTTGCTGCGCTGGCAGCCTTGACCACGGCAGGCTGCGCTCCGACATGGTATGACAGCATGGAGAATGGCCGTGTCGCCGCGTGCGAGCCGCTGCATGGGCAGGAGCGCGCCGACTGTCTGGATCAGGCCAAGAAGAGCTGGGAGGAGTATGATCAGGAGCGGCAGGAGGCACTCGGCAAGGACAAATGAGCGCGGCAGGGATGGGCAGCGGCTCCTTGTTCAGCACGATATGCCATGCTCTGCGCCATCCAGCTCGCGGCACATGACATGGCCCATACTTGCAGCGTCGAAAAAATGCTGAAGAAAAAGCTTGCAGCTCAGCTGAAAATGGTTTAAAGGCTTATTCGATGTTTGTACTGGGGCATGAAAGAACTGTTGCATGAACATCTTCAGTTGTATTTGGAGTGCGCAGCATGAAAGCCACCTTGAGTTTGACCCACAACTGCAATCTGCGGTGCAAGTACTGCTATGCAGGCCGGGCAGTCAAGACAGACATGTCCTCTGCCACCGCCCGGAAGATTGTTGACTTCGTGACTGACGCAGCCGTTCCCGCCCGGCAGGCGCAGTTCAGCTTCTTCGGCGGAGAACCCCTGCTCCGCTTCGATCTCATCAAAGAGACCACCGCCTACATACGGCATAAGGAGCAGGAGAGCGGCATCCGAGCCGTCATCAGCCTCACATCCAACGGTACGCTGCTGGCAGAGCCTATGCTCGACTTCTTCAGCAAGGAGCGCGTCAACCTGTGCATCAGCATGGACGGGCCGGAGCAAAGCCACAACCTGAACCGGATCTACAAGGACGGCAGGGGCAGCTTTGCGGCTGTGGCGAAAAAGCTGCGCATGGCTTTGGACAAGCTGGAGAATGTGCAGGTCAATGCGGTCTATGGGCCTGAAACGCTGGACTCCATGGCTGATACCGTCGCCTTCTTCACAGCGCAGCGCGTTCCCTTCATTCATTTGAATCCCAACATCCGCGCCGCTTGGACAGCGGAGGATCTGGCCAAGCTGCCGCAGGTCTGCATGAGCATTGCGGAGCACTACATCCAATGCTATCAGCGCGGCCAGGAAATCTCTGTCAACATGATGGAGAGCAAGCTGGCACTCTTCCTCAAAAATGGTTATGCGCCGGAAGACCGCTGCGGCATGGGCAAGACCGAATGGGGCTTTGCGCCCAGCGGCAAAATCTATCCCTGCGAGCGGCTCATCGGCGAGGATGATGACCCCGCATTATGCCTTGGCGACATCCACACCGGCTTTGATCCTGCTCGCCGCTGCGACATGCTCGCCCGCAAAGGCAACCGCAACGAGGAATGCAGGACGTGCAATATGAGCAAGTACTGCATGAACTGGTGCGGCTGCACCAACCACCACATGACTGGCGACACCGAGCTTGCCGGGCCGATGCTCTGCGCCTTGGAGCGGGCCTCGGTCAAGGCTGCCGAACATGTCTTCATCACTTTGTCGCAAAGCGGCAATGAGCTGTTCATAGACCACCTGATGCGCTCTTTGTGCAAAGGGCGCACCATCATCAGCAACCAGCAGCATGAAGGAGGAGCAGCATGAGCGACCAGTTTGAATGGAAGGCGGAAATCACCTTCAAAGGGACAGCGGAGGAGTTCAACAAAAAGATAGCACCCTTTTTGCTTGAGGGAATCGAATCAGGAAGACTCGCCGCCAACTTCCCTGGAGGGAAGATAGTCGGCCCCACTCCTGGAATACCCGCGCCTGACTACATTATGAATAATCTGAACGTTGCCCCCTTGGTTGCTGGCGAAGCAACACGGATACAACTTCAGCATATTCCCGGCATAGCCGGAGGCATCCGCACTCCCCACATGCATGTGGGCAATGAAGTGTTGCTGCTTGAGCGCAAGCAGTTCAAGATTTTTGTCGGAGAGATTGCCCGTGAATTAGCCATTAGACGGGTTGATGACATGGAAGACCACCTCAGCGTGATGAAGCATATCGGTCGCCTTGCTGAAGGCCTCTGATTCAGCCCAGCCCGCAGCCTTGCGCAGCATTCATGCCCCGACCCTGCG
>NZ_JBLWEP010000027.1:2574-7106 GCF_048287355.1 Candidatus Electronema sp. TJ | reverse complement strand
CTGGCAGTGCAGCCAAGTTTCTCTCCGATTGCAGCCGAGGAAGCGTTGTCATAATCCCGGCGGCCATGCGCCCAATTGGCTGCATGGCGGCAATAAAGCAAGGCGCGGTCAAGGAGAATGTAAAGCAGCTGAATATTCATCACTGGCCCGACCTGCATCTGCTGCCTGTCCAATTTCATCCCCAAAAGACGTGCGCCAGAGAGCACATCCTTGCCCGTGACAGCTGCGCTGAAGGCACCAATCGCTCCGCCGAGAGCTGCGAAGAGGCCAAAGGAGGAACCGACCGTGAGCGCGTCCACTCCAACGCCGAGTGCCGCACCGCTCATGGCCCCGGCCCAGATCAGGTCTTCTCTTGTCAGGCCAAGAAAGTCCCATGTCTTTGCCGAGAATAAATCCTCCTGCAAGATGGATTGTTCCGGCAATTGCGCATTGAAGAGATTGTGCTTGAACAGCCTGCGTATCTGCTGCTGCGCGGCTCGCTCGCGCTTGCTGACAAACTCGGTGTAGGCTTTATGCAGATCAGCCTTGAGTTTTTCTTCGTCCGTGCCGGGCGGACAAGCTGCGCTGGCCCGGTAGAGCAGGCTTTCCTTCAGCATGACTGTGATCAAAGCGGCGCTTTGGCGGCGGCGGCTGTCCCAGTCTGCGCTGAAGGCTTGAATGACCTTTTCAATCACCGCCTCCAAATCCTGATCAATGGCTTTCAGGCTCTGCAGCAGAGCGACGCGCTGGCTGTAAGTTGCCTTGTTGGAGTTGAACAGGCGTATTGAATTGAAGTGCTTTCTGAATTCATTCTGCCAGTCTGACAGGAAACTGCTGTTCTCATCCTTGCAGTTGATGATCGCCATGCGCGGCCTGCCAGTAAGACGGAGGATTTCCATTTCCGCCTTGTCCATGTTGCGGAGCGGTCGCGAGCCATCCACAACAAAGATAATCCCTGCTCCGGCGGCCAGCGGCGCAAGCAGGGCGCAGTCATCGTGCATGGCCGGGTCGTTGCGGTGGATGCGGATGAATTCATGCAGCATCTCGCGGTCATTTCCCTGATACGCCCGCATCCAAGCCAAGGTGGCGCGGGGATTCTGAAAGCCGGGCGTGTCAATAAAACGGATCACCTCTCTCCCGTCAATCAGCACGGGAAAAGACCGGCATTCTGTGGTTTCTCCCGGCACAGGACTGACCCGCACAGAGTCATCCTCGCTCAGCGTGGAAACCACAGAGGACTTGCCCTCGTTCGGGTGGCCGACGATGGCGAATTCAGGAATCTGCTTCAGCATAATTCAATCACATGCAGGCCGGAATCGCCCAGCGCGGCGGTTTTCTGCCGCCAGATGCGGAATTGCTCCGGCTGCGGCGGAGTGAGCAGGTTTTCTGCCGCTGGTTTGCCGATCAAGGCCAGGATGATCACTGGCTGCGGACCAAGAGCGCGGCGCAGCTCGGCCAGCCATCGCAGCAGTTCCTGCACCGGCGGCTGCCACGCCTCGTGGAGGATGAAGACATCTTTGCAGCCCCCCTGTGCGCTCATTGCCTCTTTAAGGATCGCCAGCTCCTCGGCCTCGCTTTTTTCCAGTGTTCCAAACGGCACGATCTGACGGAGCAGATATCCGGTCTTCCGGCGTATCTGTTCCGCCAGCGCGTCGGTCGGACAGGCAGCAGACAGCTCATCTGGAATTAAAACCACAACCGGCGGGGTTTCATTGCGTTGCGGCAGCGTGCTTTCCGGTGCGCATGATTCTTCCGGCGGCAATGCTGCCGCATCTTTTTTTGCAGGAGCAGACGCGGCAGTTGCAACCTGCGGCGTGCGCATCCGGTGGATGATCTGGCGGAAGCAGCCCTGATGCAAATTCAGTTTGGCGAAAGCCTGCCGCTGCAGCAGCAGGCCGAACGTCAGGAGGAGAAGACGCGGCAGCAGGCCGTAGCAAAGCACGGACAGACAGAGAAAAGGCCACCACGAGGCAAGATCGCGGCTGGCGAGATGATAGATGCCGTCTTTGAGAATCAGCCGCGAGCCTTCAATTTGCCCAAGCGCGGGCACCCAATCCGCATGCAGCCAAGACCAAGGCAGACTGATCCACCCTGCCAACGCATGAACCGCAGCGGCATCAATCTGAAGCGTTGTCTGCCAGCCAAAAGCGAGATCAGAGCCAATCACTTTCAGCAGCGTGACAATCAGCACGCCGATATTGCAGCTGATGCCGAAGAGCTGAGCAAGGAGAAAGAAAGGCCGAAGCAGCAGCAGGCCGTGCCGCTGCCGAAGACTTTTCACGCTTCCTGCATGAGCGGCCCAGCTCAGGCGTTGTTCCGCCGAGATATGCGATGAGGCCCGCCGTCCGGCTGCCGCGCTTTTGTCTAAAAGCCAGAAAAAAAGCCGCCCGGCCAGCCGGTACAGGAGCGAAGAGGTCAACATGCTGCCGCCTTGACATTTGCTGCAGAAGAAGGAGCCTGCCAGGAGCAGATACAACGCGATTTGCAGCAGCACGAACAGAGCAAAATATCCCGCCACATTGACCGGCTCCGCGCCGGAATACGCAAGCAGAGAAAACGCCGCTCCGCCGCCGCTGATCAGCCCGGCCAATCCGGCGGCAAGGGCGAAAAGAAAAATCAGCTCCTGCCAAAGACTGCCGGGCAAAGCGATATTTTTTTGTTCCGCCTTTTTTTTCCGGCATTCCAGCCAGCAGCGGAGCAGCTGCGCATCCGCAGCTTCCTTCTCCGGCAGCGCGGAGAATATCTCCCGGTCGCGGGCAGACAGCCGGTTTATATCTTCCCCTTCGTCCTGTTGCATGAAGAATTCAAGATCGAGCAGAGCGGCGGTGTTCCATCGTGATTGCGGCATCTTTCCGGCGGCGTTGGAATTGTGAAACGTGCTGCTTGCATCATAACGACGGAAGAAGCGGCGGTCAACAGCGGCGGCGGCCTCACCGGAATGCTGTTTGGTGAAAGATTTTTGGATGAAATACTTTTGGGCGAAAGATTTTTCGCCCCTGCAATGGCCCAGTATAGCGCAGGGGCAAAACATCTTTTGCCCTTGTCGGCTGCAAGGACAAAACATTTTTCACCCGTTTCGGCTGCATCACTGGAACGCTGTTTGCTGGGCCTGCCGCCGTTTCTGATATTCCCGCACCGCCCGGCTGTGCTCCTCCAAGGTGCGGGAAAACTGATGGCTGCCGTCGTTGCGGGAGACAAAATACAAATACGGTGTTTCCGCCGGACGCAGTGCTGCGGCCAAAGCCGCCTTGCCGGGATTGCAGATTGGTCCTGGCGGCAGGCCGCTGATCACATATGTATTATAAGGAGTCGCCTCCAGCAGATCAGCTTTGGTCAGATTGCCGTTGAAATTTTTGATGCCGTAGATGGTGGTCGGATCAGATTGCAGGCGCATCCCGGTGCGCAGGCGGTTTTGGAAGACTCCGGCAATCAGGTCGCGCTCTCCGGCACTGCCGGTTTCCTTTTCGACAATTGAGGCTAAGGTAAGAAGCTGGTGGCGGCTCATGCCCCGGTTTGCCGAGAGTTCTTTCAGCTCATCCCACACCGCAAAAAAACGCCGCGTCATTGCGCTGACAATCCCGCGCTCGTCAATCTCGCCGCGCACCAGGCTGTAGGTTTCCGGGAACAAGTAGCCTTCAAGCGAGTCCGCCTCCAGGCCCAGGCTTTGAATAAAGGCCTTGTCGTGGCAGAGCTGGAGAAAAACAGCCGCGTCCGCCCAGCCTGCTTTGGCGAACAGCTCGGCAATCTGATGCATTGTCAGTCCTTCCGGCACCGTGATCCGATGCGCCACCGGCTTGGCTTTGTTCAGAACGCGGATCAGTTCCAGCGGAGTCAAACCGCGCGGCAGGCTGAATTCTCCGGCCCGCAGCTTGGGCGGGTCTTTTTTTTCAATCTCCCGCAGCAGCCGCAGCAGAATGAGAAAACGGATGTCATCTTTGATCAGCCCCTTCTCGCCGAGCAGCGTTTTGATCTGCCGGATGCCCGCGCCTTTTGGGATTGCAACAAGTATCTCCCCGCCGCCAGGGCTGGAAGTGAAAACATAATGCGCAAACCAGCCTGCGGCAGCCAGCGCGGCTGCGGCAAGGAGAAGCGCAATGCTGCGGAGAAAAAAACGCATGATTATCGCGGTTTCATCGAGGAAAAACAGGGGTAGGCAGGCTCAATCTTAAGCTGGAACCGTTTCGCTGCGGGCAGGAAGTATTCCTGCGATTTTTTTCAATCCGCTGTGTTTTTCGCCACGGACGAAGTTTGATTTGCCGCAAACAACATGTTATCCGCCACAAACAACATGTTTTCCGCCACGGATGAAGTTGAGTTTGTCGCAAACAACGTGTTATCTGCCACAAATAACATGTTCTCCGTCACGGACGAAATTTAGTTTGCCGCAGACAAAGATGTGTTCCGCCACGGATGAAGTTTGATTTGCCGCAAACAACATGTTATCCGCCACAAACAACATGTTGTCTGCCACGGATGAAGTTGAGTTTGCCACAAAGAACATGTTGTCTGCCGCAAACAACATGTTTGCCGCCACGGATGAAATTTAGTTTGCC
>NZ_JBLWEP010000027.1:0-2359 GCF_048287355.1 Candidatus Electronema sp. TJ | reverse complement strand
CGCAATTACAGCGCAGGGGAAGGCGGCGGATCCAGTGCCACGCCTTCTTTAGAGACACGCACCGGCAAAGGCGGAGGAGGCTCCATAGTTGCCCCGTCTTCGGCAAGATGCACTTTGCCGTCTTCATCCGTCGCTCTCAGCGTGGGCATTCCTCCAGCTTTTGGAAAATCGGCTTCATTGACGAGGGAAAGCTTTTCTTTTCTGTCTTCCTGTTTCAGCTCGGAATACCCTGCGCGTCCTGAGCCGTCTGAGGGAATTTCGCAGCGTCCCCAAAATTTCTTTGTTCCTGGATTGTAGTAATAGATACGAGAAGGTTGATTGTCGAACGCATAGGCGACATGCCGCTGATATTTTTTATCGTTTTTGTTCACCTTGAAATGCCACCATATTTTATATCCCTTCGCTTTTTCATCCCGCTCCCATTTTTTTTCACCTCCAGGTCGGCCATTGGAATAAAACTGCCTTGAATTCTGCGCGGCAGCTTCAAAGCCGGAAAAATGCATAGAGAAGAAGACAATAAAAATGTACAAAAAATATCGCGTCATGCTCATGCCCTCCATTCTTGATAGGCGGTTATATTTTTCTTATGCTGGTATTCTGTTGATTTGTTTCCGGCGCAGCTTCTTCCTGATGGCCTTCAGGAACTGCTTGCATCCCGGCAGACGGACCAGTCACTTCATATCCAATATTTTTGTGCAGAGAAATGATGATCAGTGCCGCGCCAAGAAGAGCGAAGAGCAGCCCAGGACTCGCGCTTTGCAGCGACAGCGCAGTTTTCGTTCCTGCGCCGTCGGCATCAGCTTGAAAAGCAAACGCCGCCTCAATGCCGATCCACGCCATCATGAAACCGAGGAAAAGAGAGACAAAGCCGATAAATATTCCGAGGCTCACCTGCATCGAGGCAACCAGTGCCATTTTTTCAACAGGCTCCGCCGTCACTTGATCTGTTGCAATTATAAATACTATCAGCACGATGCTCAACTGCAAGATTGCAAACAAAATCCAATAGGAAAATACAAACTGACGTGTGAATTTGTTGCGAAAGCTGACAAGCTCGCTTACGCCTGCGTTTCCGGCAGAATCTTTATTGTCAATCATGCTTTCCTCCTGCGCACTGTTTATTTTTTGCCGCGTCCATATTTCGTTATAGCATGTGCTCAGCATATGTCAATAAAATTAAACCTTCTGACAGCCCGCCAATGCGGCGGCGGCCATAAACTGCAATCTTGTCAGCTGATTTTATTCCTTTTGCCTTTGGCATCGCTGCGCCCGCCTTGCCTGAGCACAAAAGAATTGCGGCTGTCCGCCTGTTCATTGTATGATTTCATCCGCAGAAACAGAAGCGCAGCATTCATTCCGCCGCACGAAAGGACAGAAAAATATGAGCCAGCTCATCGAATTTTACGACACCACCCTCCGGGACGGCACGCAGGCCGAGAATTTCAACCTCTCGGTGGACGACAAAATCCGCATCACGCAGCAATTGGACAAGCTGGGGATTGATTTTGTCGAAGGCGGCTGGCCCGGCTCCAATCCGCAGGCAGTGGAATATTTTGAAAAGATGAAGGGCGTGGAGCTGAAGCACGCCAAACTGTCCGCCTTTGGCGCGACGCGGCATTTTCAAAATCCGCCGGACAAAGATCCGAACCTGAAAGCCCTGCTGGCGGCCAAGACCCCGGCAGTGACGATTTTCGGCAAAAGCTGGGATATTCATGTTCATGAGGCGCTGCGCATCGAGCTGGAGGACAATCTGCAACTGATTGAGGATTCGCTGGCCTTCCTGCGCCCGCACGTCAAGCATTTGATCTATGATGCCGAGCATTTCTTTGACGGTTTCAAGAATAACCGGGAATACTGCTTGGCCACGCTGGCGCAGGCGGTGAAAGGCGGAGCCGAAACCTTAGCTCTCTGCGATACCAACGGCGGCACGCTGCCGCACGAAATTCCGGCGATTATAGAACGGGTGAAGGAATTTCTGAAAGAACTGGGCAGCGCAGTCAAAGTCGGCATTCATCCCCACAACGATTCGGAAACCGGCGTGGCCAACGCCCTGATGGGTGTCTCGCTTGGCGTGCGGCAAGTGCAGGGCACGATCAACGGCTACGGCGAACGCTGCGGCAACGCCAATTTAACCTCAATCATCCCTGCGGTGGTCTTTAAAATGGGCATGGAGGCGGAGGTTGGCAAGAATATTGACAAGCTCTACAGCGTCTCGCGTTTTGTCAACGAGCTGGCCAATCTGCCCCACAACCGCTATCAGCCTTACGTCGGCGAATCCGCTTTCGCCCACAAAGGCGGCATCCACGTCAGCGCGGTGCAGCGCAATCCGCGCACCTACGAGCATATTGAGCCGGAGAAG
>NZ_JBLWEP010000026.1:14742-20760 GCF_048287355.1 Candidatus Electronema sp. TJ | reverse complement strand
TGTTGTCATGATGCAGGCCGATGTAGACCGTGCCGACAGGCTTGTCCGCTGTGCCGCCGTCCGGCCCGGCAATCCCAGTCACAGCCACAGCAGCAGCCGCGCCGCTGCGCTGGGCCATGCCTGCGGCCATCGCTTCCGCAACCGCCGCGCTGACCGCGCCGTGCTGCCGCAGCAGCTCCGCATTCACGTTTAAAAGGCGTTCCTTAAGCTGATTGGAATAGGCCACCACACCGCCCGCAAACCAAGCGGAGCAGCCCGGCACAGCAGTGATTTTCGCGCTGATCAGACCGCCGGTGCAGGACTCCGCGACCGCGAGCGTCAGCCCGCGCCGCAACAGCAGCTGCCCGACCGAATTAGCCAAGCTCTCTTTATCCGTGCCGTAGAGATGTTCGCCCAAGGCCGCGCGGATGCGCTGATCGGCATCGGCAAAGGGCAAATCCGCGCCGCTGGTGGTCAGGCTGACATGCACTTCGCTCTCAACAGGATAATAGCCAATGCTGATGCCCTCTTCCTGCTCCAAAAGAAGCAGCCGCCGGTTGATTTCGCATTCAGGCAAGCCCGCTGTGCGGTACAGTCGCATCTGCACGGCATTGCTGCTCCCTCCTGGCCAGAGCGCAAGCCTTGGCAGGACAGCCTCTGTCAGCAGCTTGACCGCCTGGCCGGGCACGCCGGGCAGAAAGAAAACCGGCACCGAGTCATGCACCAGCAGATGGCCGCAGGTCCGCGCTTCCAGATTGAGCATTTCCGCGCCCTCCGGCAGCCAAGCCAGCCGTTCCAAATCCGACTGGCAGCACGCGTCGCCCCAAGGCTGCGCCTGTATTCTTTCCAGGATTTCCCGGCGCAGCGTGGCGGGCCGTCCCAAAGCCTCGGCAGCGGCTTCATTAGTCAGGTCGTCGCTGGTCGGACCAAGCCCGCCGGTGACAAGAACGAAGTCCGCCCGCCCTATCGCCCGTTTCAGGGCTTCGCCGATCAGCTGACGCGTGTCGCCGACCGTGTGCATGGCCAGCACGGTGTGTCCGGCCAGAAAAAGCTGCCGGGCCGCGAACGCGCTGGTGGTGTTGACAATCCGGCCTGAAGTCAGCTCGTCGCCGACCGCGATGATTTCCCCGATCATTCTCCTGCCTTTCCGTGCCTCTGGGTTGCGGTTCGTGTTTCAGCCTGTCAGTCTATCATGAAAAAAAGGAAAGGGAAACAGAGAACAAACTGCCGCGTTGGCTGCGCAGGATTTGACAGCGGCGGCCAATCTGTGGTTCAATGAGCCGATGCCGTCGGCGCGCTGGCGCGGAGCTGGCCGCCATGCTTCTCAATATCTTATATGCAGGAGGTGCGATCATGTACAGCTGGCATGTGGCCGTCAACGGCCAGACCGCAGGCCCCTATTCTCATCAGCAGCTGCTGGCCGGGCTGCGCTCCGGGCAGTTCAGCCGCGCCACGCTGGTCTGGCGCGAAGGCTTCAGCGACTGGCAGGCGATTGAGAATGTGCCGGAGCTGGCCGATCCCGGCTCTGCTGCCGCGCAGATGCCGCCGCCGGTGACAGGCCGTCATGCGCACGAGATTGATTACGAGATCTTCGGCCATGAGATGCAGTTTGTCGAGATCGAGCTGGACCCGCAGGAAAGCGTGATCGCCGAGGCAGGCAGCATGATGCACATGACCGACGGCATCCGCATGGACACCGTGTTCGGCGACGGCTCCGCCAGCTCGCAGTCCGGCGGCCTTTTCGACAAGATGCTCGGCGCGGGCAAGCGGCTGATCACCGGCGAGAGCCTGTTCATGACTGTCTTCACCCAAACCGGCTCCGGCAAGGGCCGGGCCGCCTTTGCCGCGCCCTATCCAGGCAAGATCATCCCGCTTGATCTGAGCACCTACGGCGGGCGGATCATCTGTCAGAAGGATGCCTTCCTCTGCGCGGCCAAAGGGGTTTCCGTGGGCATCGCCTTTCAGAAGAAGATCGGCGTGGCCCTCTTTGGCGGCGAGGGCTTCATCATGCAGCGGCTGGACGGCGACGGCCTTTGCTTTGTCCATGCGGGCGGCACGATTGTCGAGCGGCAGCTGGAGGCAGGCCAGAGCTTGCGCGTGGACACCGGCTGTCTGGTCGCCCTGACCCAGACCGTGCAGTACGACATTGAGTTTGTCGGCAATGTCAAGTCCGCCGTCTTCGGCGGCGAGGGCTTCTTCTTCGCCACCCTGCGCGGGCCTGGCCATGTCTGGCTGCAATCGCTGCCCTTCTCGCGTCTGGCCGGGCGGATCTGGGCGGCCGCGCCGCAGGCTGGCGGCAAAGGCGGCGATGAAGGCTCGGTGATCGGCGGTCTGGCCAATCTCTTCGAGAAATAGGCCGCCGGACAGCGCAGCGCATTCTTTTTCCAGCAGGAGGGCCTTCCCTCCTGCGCAGCCTCCACAGCCCATGAAAGGAATCATCCTCGCTGGCGGCTCAGGCACCCGCCTGTATCCGCTGACCAAAGTGATCAGCAAGCAGCTCATCCCGGTCTACGACAAGCCGATGATCTATTACCCGCTTTCCGTGCTGATGCTGGCCGGAATCCGGGACATCCTGCTCATCTCCACGCCGGAAGACCTGCCACGCTTCCAGCAGCTCTTCGGCGACGGCAGCCAGCTCGGCCTGAGCATCACCTATGCCGAACAGCCCAAGCCGGAGGGGCTGGCGCAGGCCTTCCTCATCGGCAGGAAGTTCATCGGCAGGTCCTCGGTCGCGCTGGTGCTGGGGGACAACATCTTCTTCGGCCCTGGCTTTCAAGAGATCGTCAAGCGGTGCAGCCGCCTGAAGAACGGCGAGGGCGGCATCATCTTCGGCTATCTGGTCAAAGACCCGGAGCGGTACGGCGTGGTGGAGTTTGACGCGCAGCAGCGGGTGATCGGCATCGAGGAGAAGCCAGCCAGGCCGAAGTCGCGCTACGCTGTGCCTGGCCTGTATTTCTACGACAACAGCGTGGTCGAGATCGCCGCAGGCATCAGGCCCTCGGCGCGGGGCGAGCTGGAGATCACCGATGTCAACAGCGCGTACCTGCGGCAAGGGCGGTTGAGTGTCGAGCTGCTGGGGCGCGGCTTCTGCTGGCTGGACACGGGCACGCATGAGTCCTTGCAGCAGGCGGCCAGCTACGTGCAGGCGGTGCAGGAGCGGCAGGGCCTGAAGATCGCCTGCGTCGAGGAGATCGCTTGGCGGCTGGGCTGGATCGACGCAGGGCAGGTGGAGCGCATTGCCGCGCCGATGCTGAAGAACCAGTACGGCCAGTATCTGATGTCCATAGTCAAGGAGGAGGGTGCGCCGCTATGAAACTGCTGATCACCGGCGCGAGCGGGCAGCTCGGCCAGGACTGCGTGCGGCTGATGCTCGACCGGCACGAAATCTGCGCCCTCACCTCCAAGCAGCTCAACATCACCGACGCGGAGACAGTGCAGGGAGCGGTTGCGTGCGTCCGGCCTGATGTGCTGATCAACTGCGCGGCCTACACGGCTGTGGATGCCTGCGAGAACGAGATCAACTGCTGCATGGCGGTCAACGCGCTGGGCGCAGCCAACTTGGCCGCCGCCTGCGCCGCGTCCGGCTGCCGCCTGATCCATATCTCCACAGACTACGTCTTTGACGGCAGCAAGCCTGCGCCTGAGCCGTACACCGAGGAGGATGCTGTCAGCCCGGTCTCCGCCTACGGCAGAAGCAAGCTGGCCGGCGAGCAGGCTATTGCCGAGCGGCTGGAGAACTCCCTTATCCTGCGCACCGCCTGGCTCTACGGCATCGGCGGCAGGAACTTCCTCAAGACCATCCTGCGGCTGGCGCGGGCCAAACGCCCGCTCAAGGTGGTGAACGACCAGCACGGCTCGCTGACTTGGACCATGACCCTGGCGCAGCAGATCGAGCGGCTGCTGGACAGCAGCCTATGCGGCATTGCCCATGCCACGGCGGAAGGGCACTGCACTTGGTTTGAGGCGGCAAGCTGTTTCCTTGAGGCCATGCAGGTTGCCTGGCCCATCACGCCCTGCACCACAGCAGACTATCCCACGCCAGCCCGGCGGCCTGCCAACTCCATCCTTGAGAACCGCCGCCTGAAGGAGCACGGCCTGAACGTCATGCGCGACTGGCGGACAGATCTGGACGACTTTGTCCGCCTGCACCGAGAGGAGCTGCTCAGTTAGAAGAAGCGGCGGTGCCAGACAGCTATGTTCAGCAAGGCCCAGAGGATGTGGTTGTGGTTGTGCCGCTGGCTGCAATGCTCCTCGATGAGCTGGTTGACATAGGCCAGATTCATGTTTTCGCGGATCACGGCTGAGTCGTTGAGCTGCTCGATCATCCAGCCTTTCAGCTCCCCGCGCAGCAGGTGCTTGACCGGCAGGCTGTAGCCCTGCTTGCCGCGCTGGACGATCTTCTCCGGCAGCAGGCCCCCCAGCGCGGCACGGAAGATGTGCTTCGTCTCCATCCCCCTCAGCTTCCAGTCGCCAGGCAGCGAGGCCAGGAACTCCACCAGCACATGATCGAGCAGCGGCACGCGGATTTCCAGCGAGCTGGCCATGGACATCCGGTCCACCTTCATCAGCACTGAGTCGGTCATCATGAAGCGGGTGTCGAGATATATCTCCTGGTTGATGAGGTCAACATCTGCGCCGCAGCGGGCACTGTGCTCGCGCACCAGGCGGAACGGGTCGGCAGTGATGCTGCGGCGGAACTCGCTGCTGAAGAGCTTGGCCGCCAGCGCCTCGCTGAGGAAATACTGCCAGCGCAGGTGCTGGCCAGCCGGGTCAAGGCTTGCGCCCTCGATGAAGCGCTTGAGCATGTTGACCGCCCCCTTCTTCTGCGGCCGATCCGGCAGCAGGGCTGCCATCCGCCCGATCACCTGTTTGCGCACAACTGCCGGCAGCAGCGTGAACCACTCATTCACCCGGCTGGCCCTGAAGCGGTCATACCCGGCGAAGCTCTCGTCCGCGCCCTCGCCGGAGAGGCAGACCGTGACCTGCTCTTTCGCCTGCTTGCAGAGCAGGTAGAGCGGCACCGTCGAGAGGTCGGTCATCGGCTCGTCAAGGTGCCAGAGGGTCTGCTCCACGTAGTCCGGCTTGAGGGAGTCAAGCAGCAGGACATGGTGCTCGGTCTGGCAGTGCTCGGCGACAATCTGGGCGTAGTCCAGCTCGCTGTAGGACTTGTCCGCATAGCCGATGGTGAAGGTCTTGAGCGGCCCGCTGATGTGCCTGCGCATCAGGGCGACTATGCAGCTCGAATCCAGCCCGCCGGAGA
The DNA here is from genome assembly GCF_048287355.1 of Candidatus Electronema sp. TJ. Classification (NCBI taxonomy): domain Bacteria; kingdom Pseudomonadati; phylum Thermodesulfobacteriota; class Desulfobulbia; order Desulfobulbales; family Desulfobulbaceae; genus Candidatus Electronema; species Candidatus Electronema sp. TJ. Next base: position 15,521 of record NZ_JBLWEP010000026.1, on the reverse strand, counting down.
GGAACACGCCCAGCGGCACATCGCTGACAAGGTGGCTGGCGACCGCCTGATCCAGCAGCTCGCGCAGCCGTTCCACCGCCTCTGGGAAGGAGAGCTGGTTCTCACTGGGACGGAACTGCAAATCCCAGTATTGCTCGGTGCGGAGCTGGCCGTTCTCCAAGATCAGCAGATGGCCCGCAGGCAGCTTGTGGATGCCCGCGAACATGGTTTCCGGCGCAGGCACAAACTCAAAGCCAAGGTAATCGTACATGGCCTGCGGGTTGATGCGCCGCTCCAGCTGCGGGTCGGCAAGCAGGGCCTTGATCTCCGAGGCGAAGCGCAGCCTGCCGTTCTGCCAGCTGTAATAGAGGGGCTTGATGCCGATGCGGTCGCGGGCCAGCAGCAGCCGCCTGCGGTTCTGGTCATAAAGGGCAAAGGCGAACATGCCGCGCAGGCGGTGCACGCAGCCGTCGCCCCATTCCTCGTAGGCGTGGAGGATGACTTCTGAATCGGTATGGCTGCGGAAGACGTGACCCTTCTGCTCCAGCTGAGGACGCAGCTCCTGGAAGTTGTAGATCTCGCCGTTGAAGACCAGGCAGAGCGTACTGTCCTCGTTGAACATCGGCTGGCGGCCCTGCCCGCTCAGGTCGATGATCGACAGCCGCCGGAAGCCGAGCGAGACATCCTCGCAGCAGAAGCTGCCCTGCTGATTCGGCCCCCGGTGCGCAAGGGTGTCGGTCATCGCCTTGATCAGGCGCTCATCGTTCCATGTGAAACCGCAGATGCCGCACATAGTCTGT
>NZ_JBLWEP010000026.1:0-14260 GCF_048287355.1 Candidatus Electronema sp. TJ | reverse complement strand
CGCAGGGGCAAAAAATCTTTTGCCTGCGCTGGCGTTGCCCTGCGGAATCCTGTTGACAAAACCGCCGCCGCGTCTTAGCTTGCATCTGATGCGCATCCGTCCTGCCGCAGCCCCCCTTTCCCTTGCGCCGGAGAACCATCATGGCGGCTGTCCACTGGCGGCCCGAAGTGAACGCCCTCATCACCCCCCAATCCTGCCGCGCCGCGCTGCCGCCGGGAGCGGCCCGGCTGACCGCTCATGCGGAAAAAGCGGAACAGAGCTGGATTCTGAGACCGGCAAGCGGATATACTGTATACTGCACGAAGAACGTCCGGCGGCCTGCGCAGGCTTGTCCAGCAAGGAGCTGGCCAGCTTGCCGGAGCAGCCACAACAACAAGCGGAGGTGTCACTATGGCTTTGATTGACTGGGATGAGAGTCTGAGCGTCAATGTATGGGCAATCGACTTGCAGCATAAGAAGTTGGTGGCTATGATCAATGATCTGCACGACGCGATGAAGAGCGGCAAAGGGAAGGAGGTGCTGGGCAGGATACTTGCCGGCCTTGTCAGCTACACCGACACCCATTTCAAGGCGGAAGAGAAGTACTTCGCCCAGTTCAACTACCCAGACACAGCGGCCCATGTGAAGGAGCACGCCGCCTTTGTCAAGCAGGTCTCCGACTTCCGGCACGACTTTGAAGCGGGCCGCCTGACCGTCTCCATCGACACCCTCTACTTCCTGCGCGACTGGCTGCGGGGGCACATCCAAGGCACGGACAAGAAGTACAGCGAGTTCTTCAACCAGAACGGCCTGCTCTAGCGCAGCCGCACGGTTTCAGTGGCTTATCCGGTCAAGATGCGGTACATTTGGCGGCAGAGCTGCCGCAGACAATCTGCCGCTGCCGTGTCATCCAACCAGAACAGCGACTCAGCATGAGCACAGAGACAGCGCAGGACGAAGTCCTGCCCGAAGAATCGATTCAGACCGTTGACATTGAGAAGGAGCTGCGCAAGTCCTATTTGGACTATGCCATGTCCGTGATTGTGGGCCGCGCCCTGCCCGACGTGCGCGACGGCCTCAAGCCCGTGCACCGGCGCTGCCTCTATGCCATGCGCGAGCTGGGCACGCTCCACAACCGGCCCTACGTCAAGTCCGCCCGCATTGTCGGCGACGTGATCGGCAAGTACCATCCGCACGGCGACACGGCAGTCTATGACACCATCGTGCGCATGGCCCAGGACTTCTCCCTGCGCTACCCGCTTGTTGATGGTCAGGGCAACTTCGGCTCCATGGACGGAGACCCCCCTGCGGCCATGCGCTACACCGAGGCCCGCATGAGTCGGCTGGATCAGGAGCTGGTGGCGGACATAGACAAGGACACGGTGGATTTCATCCCCAACTACGACGGCTCGCAGCAGGAGCCGACTGTCCTGCCTGCCCGCATCCCCAACCTGCTGCTCAATGGCTCCGAGGGCATTGCGGTAGGCATGGCGACCAAGATACCACCGCACAATTTGACTGAGCTGATGGACGCGCTCATAGCCCTGAGCGAGAACCCGGAACTCACGGTGGCTCAGCTGATGGAGCACATCACTGGCCCGGACTTCCCCACCGGCGGTTTCCTCTGCGGACGCTCTGGCATCTACGAGGCCTATGAGACTGGTCGGGGCCGGCTGATGATGCGTGGCAAGCTGCACGTGGAGCGGCGCAAGAAGGGCGAAGGCGAGGCCATAGTCGTCACGGAGATACCCTTTCAGCAGAACAAGGCTGATCTGGTGCAGCGCATCGCCCTGCTGATGAAGGAGAAGCGCATCACCTCGATTGCTGAGGTGCGTGATGAGTCTGACCGTGACGGACTGCGCATCGTCATGGACCTGAAGCGAGACGAGAACGCAGACATCACTATCAACCAGCTCTACACCCTCACACCCTTGCAGAAGAGCTTTGGTGTGATCATGCTCTGCATTGTCAACGGCAGGCCAGAGATACTTAACCTCAAGCAGTTGCTTGTCCACTTCTTAGAGCATCGGCGCACCGTGGTCTACCGCCGCACCGCCTTTGAGCTGGGTAAGGCTGAGGAACGCGCTCACCTGCTGGAAGGCTTGAAGATTGCCTTGGACAACTTAGACGCAGCCGTAGAGCTGATCAAGACCGCTGCTGGCCCGCCCGAAGCCAAGGCCGGACTGATGGACCGCTTCTCCCTCTCCGAGCTGCAAGCCCAGGTCATCCTTGACATGCGCCTGCAACGCCTCACTGGTCTGGAGCGCGACAAGATCATGCAGGAATACACCGAGACCATTGGCCGCATTGCCTATCTCAAGAGCGTGCTGGCAGATGACAGCTTGGTCATGCAGATCATCCGCGACGAGTTCCGGGACATCCGCGAGCAGTACGGCGACAGCCGCCGCACCGAGCTGATCGAGGCGGCAGACGAGATACTGCCGGAAGACATGATCGCTGCTGAAGAGATGGTCGTCACTGTCTCGCACAACGGTTACATCAAGCGCAATGCCCTCAGTCTCTACCGGGCGCAGCGGCGCGGTGGCAAGGGCGTGACTGGCATGGCCGACAGCAAGGATGACTTTGTTTCCGGCCTCTACACCGCCTCCACCCTCGACACCTTCTTGTTCTTCACCAACTTAGGCCGTGTCTTCTGGCGCAAGGTCTATGAGCTGCCTGAAGGCGGGCGCACAGCCAAGGGCCGGGCAGTAGTCAATCTGCTGGAGCTGGGCGAAGGCGAGAAGGTGGCTGCCATCCTGCCCATAGCTGATCTTGCCAATGCGGACGAAGCCCTCTGCATCCTCACTGTGACCAAGAAAGGCATCGTCAAGAAGACCAGCATTGCTGAGTACAAGCGGCCCATGCGCAAGGGCAAGTTCGGCCTGACCATCCGCGAGGATGACGAGATCCTCTGCGCTGCTGTCACCTCGGGCGAGGACGAGGTCTTCCTCGTCACCCGGCAAGGCATGTCCATTCATTTCCAGGAAGATGATGTGCGGGCTGTGGGCCGCGTCGCGGTCGGAGTCAAGGGGATTACGCTGGAGGAGGGCGACGCAGTGGTCGGCGCGGTAGTGCTCAAGAAGAGCGAGTGCGAGTCAACGTCCATTCTCACCGTGACCGAGAACGGCTACGGCAAGCGCACCGCTGTGTCCGAGTACCGCCTGCAAAGCCGGGGCGGCAAGGGTGTGGCCACAATCAAGACCAGCGAGCGCAACGGCCTGGTGGTTGGTGCGCTCCAGGTTGAGGACAGCGATCAGGTGATGCTGATTGCCAACTCAGCCAAGGTGATTCGGATGCCCATGGACTCCATGCGGGTGATAGGCCGCAACACCCAGGGCGTGCGCATGATCAACCTTGGTGAAGGTGAGCGCGTGGTGGATATGTCCATCCTCGCGCGCTCCTCTGGGGATGTTGAGCCAGAGGAGGACGAAGCAGCAGAGGACTGAGCCTGTCAGCGGGAATCCCCGGCTTGCCGCTGACAGCGGCAGCCGGGCGGGCGAAACCGCCCCTAACGGGTTTCTTCGATGAAACGGCGGATTTCCTCGCTGAGGCCGAGGGCCGCGCCCAGCTCATCTAACCAGCGGCGTTCGCTTTCGGTGTCCACCTTGATGGCGGACAGGGCCACGGCATACATTGCCTGCGTCAAGCGGAGGCTGCTGATGCCTTCCGTCAGCTCAGCGATGCTGCGGGGATGATGCAGCTCTTCCAGCAGGAACATCTTTTCTTCCTGCGACAATTCCGCGCTGCGCAGGCGGTCGAGAATGCTCCGCTCCTCCTCTGCGTCCAGTGTGCCGTCGGCATGGGCCGCCGCGATCATCACCCGGATCAGGCGGCAGGCAAAATCCTGATCGCCGCCGGAAGGCGCGGCAGCAGCCGGAGGTGCTGCGGGAGGTGTCTGCGCCGGAGTCGGACCTGGCGGCGGGGGTGGAGGGCTTGCAGACGTGCCGGGCGCGGGCGGAACAGTCCCCCAGTTTGGCTGCGGCGGCCCTTGCTGCCGCTGGCCGCTGGTGCGGAACACTTCATACGCCCCCACGCCAAGGCCGATGGCGGTCATCAGCCCCTTGCCGGAGGCAAGCTGGCTGGTCAGGCTGCCAAGAAGGGAGTCATTCGACGATTTCTTATGCTGCTGGCGGTCATGGGCATTGCCAAACTGACCGCCCACCGCTTCCTGAAGCAGCTTTCCCAGCAGTTTTTCCATGTTCATAGAGCGTTCTCCTTGAGATGAGTTCCGTTGTTTCGCAGTGCACGGACTGTCCGACGACGCAGCGCGGTTCGCGATTCAAGAATATCGCTCAGACGGAGCAAAGGAAAGTGTTTTTTTAGCGCGGCAGAGACGCTTGAGGAAAGACTGCCTCTGCCAAAAGAAAAAGGGCGGAGGCCGCAGAGCCCTCCGCCCTCTTGCGTGCGTGCGAATGCTGTTTGTTTAGAAGCGGAAGCGCAGACCGGCTCCGACGCGGCCATACTCCTCCAGCTCGTCCAGCTCGTCGGTTGCCGCCCGACCCTGCAAGAAGATGGCCGCGCTGGTTCCAGCCGGATTGCCGAAGATGCGGAGGCCAAGCTCGGCGATGATATCCGCGCCGCTGTCCTCGCTGGGCACATCGTCATCGCCGTTGGTCATCCATGCGCCGATGCCCAGTCCGGCAAAGAAGGGCGACCACATGCCGCCCTGCGTCGGGCATTGGAAGAAGTTGTACTGGAGCATAAAATCAAGGAGGAAGGCATCCTCGCCGCTGTCTCCGCCCGCTTTGGCCGCCCCGCCCGCCAAAGCCAGGAAGGAGAACTGCGGGCTGGCGACATACTCCACGCCCAGCCTGCCGAAGCCGTAATTCACCTGATCCTCTTCCTTCTGATGGAGATAGCCGAGATCAGCGATGAAATGGAAAGGCGACTCGCAGCACTTGGCTCCAATCTTCACCTCTTTCACCACCGGCTTGTCCACATAGACGGTTTTGGTCGGGCCAGCAACCATGACTTTCTTCACCACAGTCCTTGTCGGGCCAGGAACAGGCACCTTCACTTCCCGCACCACTTCCTTGTCAACATACTTGACCACCTCGACCGGCTTGTCCACGTATTTGACCACTTCTTTCGGGACATAAACCGTCGGGCCGGGAACCTGTCTCACCACCTCTCTGACCACTGGCCGGTCCACGTATTTGACCACTTCTTTCGGGACATAAACTGTCGGGCCAGGAACATGAACGACCCTCTCCGGGCCAGGAACGGTGCGCACCACTTCCTTGATCACCTCTTTCGGAACGTAGACCGTCGGGCCGGGAACTTCTTTGATCTGAACAGCCGGAGCCTGCACCGCAGGCGCAAGACCGGACTCCTTCAGGGCCAAGTTGCCGCATTGCAACGGCACGGCAAAAATGTACCGCTGTCCGTCCTTGTCCAGCGTGAACTCAAACGCCTGCAGCGCGGAGCTGCCGCCCCAGGTCACATCTCGCGCCACTTTCACCCGTCCCTTGCCGTAACGCCGGAAGAGCATCCAGTCAATGTGCTGTCCTGGCTGATACTCGACAATCGCGATCTGGCTCTGCGGATAATTGGCAATGTGCGCCTGCACCAAGGGAAACAAGTCGGCATTGCCTGCCGCAGCCATGCCCGCCTCGATGTCGCCGCCCATCTCCCGCATCATGGCCTGCAAATCATTCACGGTCGACAGCGGACGTGAGACCGGGTGCGTGCCCACCGTTCTGAGAATGCTTGCAGCCTGCGCTCCGCCACCCACAGGGGCGGTCAATGCGGCCAGCACAGCGGCGGACACCAAAATCTTCTTGTTCATTTCTTCCTCCTTCTCCTTCATTTTGATGAGCAGGCCTATTCCCGCCCAGAAAGTGCGTCTCCTCCGACAGGAAACTCCTCGCGTCCGATCAGAGCCGCGCCCACCGCGTTGCCCACTTCGTAATAATCCGGGAAGCTGACTGTGGTGCGCAACCGTTCAGCCACAGCAGGCAGGAAGCAGCGCGAGGCCGCGCCGATGCCGATGATCGGGATTTTCACTGCCACGCTGAGGCTGAAGAACGGGTTGTCCTTGCTGCTTAAGAATGGCGCGGCCTCGCTGGCAGGCCAGACCTTGCGGGCCAAATAGTCAAGAATGATGGTTTCGATGACCTGCTCGGTCTCAGCCACCACCCGCAGACAGAGGCGTTCGACATCCATGCCGAGGACAGCGGCCAAGGCTTTTGCCCCCTGCTCCGCCTGATGCCGGTTGCCAATCGCCAGCTTGCCCAGGACATGCAGGGCATCGGTCGGGGTGAAGCCGATCACCTTGATCTGCTGACGGTAGGCCAGCCGCTCCAGCCATTTCTCCAAGAGCATCCCGGCAGCCCCAGTTCTGAGGGCCAGGGACTGCGGACTGAGCGGGCCATGCTGGAGCAGGCAGTTGAGAATCTCATCGTGCGAGGCTGCGGCCTCGTCCAGCCCCTCCACCGGCATGATCAGGGCGTTGCGCAGGCCGCAGCCGAGCCAGTCTTCAGGATCAGGCAGGCCGGCGGTCATGCAGAGCGGCTGCACCCGCACCGGAGCCAGCCTGATGCTGCCGCCCTGTCCGTCCTCGGCAGTGCAGATGACGTGCGAGTCGCCGCCGCCGCCAGCTGTGTACATGTCAATGGCTTCAATATGCGTCTGCCACTGGCCGATCCGGCAGCCTTCGTTGCTGAGCACCGGATGGCCGTCGCGGATCATGCAGACATCGGTGGTGGTGCCGCCGACATCCACCACCAGCGCGGTGCGCTCTCCGGCGGTGCAGCCGAAGCGGGCGGTCGCTGCCGGGCCGCTGGCCACGGTGATCGCGGCCCGCTGCACCGCCTCGTCCAAGCCTGCGCCCCGGCCATTGCCGCAGATGATGGTCACCGGGCAGTTCAGCCCGGCCTTGAGCATGGATATCTGCACTGAAGAAAGAAAGCCAACCATCAGCGGCATCAGGCGGGCGTGCAGGCAGGCGGTGGCGGCTCTGGCGTGCATGCCAGGACTGCCGCTGACCTGATGCGAGCAGAACACCGGCTTGGGATCAAGAATGGCGATGGCCTCTTCCGCCACCAGCTCGTGCGCCGGGTTTTTGATGGACATCGCGCTGCACACCGCGTAGCTGTCCACCTCGCCCCGGATCGCCCGCACCGAATCCACCAGCCCTTCGAGATCGAGCGGCTCGTCCTCTTCGCCCGTGATTTTATGCCCGCCTTTCATGAAGACGCTGGCTGTCACCGGCAGCTTGAAATGGCGCACATGGCCGAAAACCAGCAGACCGACCCGTGCGCCCCGGCCTTCAACCACCGCGTTGGTGGCCAGCGTGGTGGAGACAGACAGCCGCCTGACCGCCTCCGGCGGCACGCCGGAACCTGTCAGCAGGCGCGCCAGCACCCGGCCCACGCCGATGCCGAGGTCGTGGTGAGTGGTCGGCTCTTTGACCCAGTGCGCCACCTGAAGGGTGGAATTGCTGATCAGCACCCCGTCGGTGCAGGTGCCGCCTGTGTCAATGCCGATGCAGTAGCTGTCCATCCGCCGCTCTTTGTTCTGCTGAAAAACCGATTGGAAATCTGCTTGTTGCTCAATAATGCCTGAAAAAGAGCTATTGTAAACCGCTGGCGGCGGATTGTCCAGCGCGGACTGAGCCAGAAGCAGGAAAGAAGAAGCGTTTTTTACGGAGGAAGCAAAGGGGGAAAAGCTGCTGTTCGCCCTCCGAGCGCGGAAGCTCTCAGCTGATCAGCCGAGCAGGGCGGAAGACTGAAACTTTGTCATCTTCTGAAGAAACAACGACTTTTTCCTTGTTTCGGCGGCCTTACCGCCAAGGGGAAATGAGGCATTCCCCGCTGGCAATGAGGCATTCCCTGCTGGCAACGAGGCATTCGAAAGAGGGAATGTGTCATTGCCAACAAGGAATGAGGCATTGCCAGCTGGCAACGAGGCATTCGAAAGAGGGAATGTGTCATTGCCAACAAGGAATGAGGCATTGCCAGCTGGCAACGAGGCATTCGAAAGAGGGAATGTGTCATTGCCAACAAGGAATGAGGCATTGCCAGCTGGCAATGGGCCATTTCCAGCTGGCAATGAGGCGTTCGAAAGAGGGAATGCCTCATTGCCAACGGGGAATGAGGCGTTCGCAGCCGAGAACGGCGGGCAGCAAACAAGCTCTGCGCTTGTTCCTGCCGCCGTCGGCCTGTTCAACTCAGGGACAAGCTTGCATCAGCTCGCCTTGAGCATCTCGGCAATACGGAAAGCCATTTCCAGCGACTGCTCGGCGTTCAGCCGAGGATCGCAGGCGGTGCAGTAGTTGCGGCGCAGCCCTTCGTCATTCAGGCCGGACGCGCCGCCGGTGCATTCGGTCACGTCGCCGGTCTGCTCGTCCCTGCCAGTCAGCTCGAAATGCACGCCGCCCGGAATCGCGCCTTCGCTGCCGCAGACCGCGAAGAAGCTCTTCAGCTCGGCAAGTATGTCCTCGAAGCTGCGGGTCTTGCAGCCGCTCAGGGCCTTGCGGATGTTGCCGTGCATCGGGTCGCAGCACCAGAGGACATTCAATTCCTCGCTCCGCACGGCCCGGATCAGCGGCGGCAGGTACTGCTCCACCTTGCCCGCGCCAAAGCGGGTGATCAGGGTCATCCGGCCTTCCTCGTTGTCCGGGTTGAGCCGCTGAATCACCTTGACGATTTCCTCCGGGTTATGGCCCGGCCCCACCTTCATGCCCAGCGGATTGCGCACCCCGCGCAGGAACTCAACATGCGCACCCTCAAGCTGACGGGTGCGGTCGCCGATCCAGAGCATGTGGCCGGAGCAGTCATACCAGCGGCCCCGGATCTCGTCTTCAGAATCCTCGCGGGTCAGCGGCTCCTCGTAATCCAAGAACAGGGCCTCGTGCGAGGTGAAGAACTCCACCTCCTTGATCTGCGGCATATCGGTGTGGATGCCAATGTTCTCCATGAAACGCAGCGTCCGCTCGATCTGCCGGGCCACGCTCTGCTCGTAGTCGCCGCCGACCGGAGAATTTTTGACAAACTCCTGATTCCACTTGTGCACGTTGTGCAGGGAGCTGAAGCCGCCTTGGGCAAAGGCGCGGAGCAGGTTGAGCGTGGCGGCGGAGAGATAGTAGCCCTTGACCATCCGCTGCGGATCGGCCTTGCGGGCCTCCGGCGTGCCTTCTACGGAATTGCACATGTCGCCGCGATAACTGGCCAGCTCCACGCCGTTGACCATTTCGGTGGGGCTGGAACGCGGCTTGGCGTACTGGCCTGCGATGCGTCCCACCTTGATCACCGGCCTGCCGCCGCCGTAGGTCAGAATTGCGGCCATTTGCAGCAGCACCTTGAGGGTGCTTTTGATGTTCGGCGCAGAGCAGCGGGCGAACTCCTCGGAGCAGTCGCCGCCTTGCAGCAGGAAAGCTTGGCCCTTGGCCGCCTTGGCCAGATGCGCTTTCAGCTCGCGGATTTCGCCCGCAGCCACTAAGGGCGGCAGGTGCGAAAGCAGGCCGGTTGCTTCATGCAGCTCCTGCGCAGGCCAGTCCGGCTGCTGCAAGGCGGTTTTGCTTTTCCAAGAAGATTTGTTCCAAGTAGTCATGGCGATATGTATCAGGGTTGAAATTTATATCTCTTAGTGAAGCTGCTCAAGCGTGGTCAGCCATTGGTCAAAATGCGGACACTGCCGACGCATGGCCGGAATGCCTATGGTTTCAGCAATGCTGCTGCCCATGACAATCTTCTGGTATCCGCTCATCAACGCGGCAATTCGTTTAGAAGGCGCGGTCTCCGGGCGGTCATTGATTTCTTCCGGGCTGCCGCATTCCGCAAGAATCTGCCGCACACGCTCCGGCTCAACCTTGATCTTTTCCGCCAGCGCAACGGGATCGCTGAACAGCAGGGCTTCAAACTCGTGCATGGCGATGTAGGGAATGAAGCGACGGTCGGCATTGTTGCCGCCGAAGCTCGCAACGATCTTCTGCCGCGTCGCCTCCTCCATCAGGTTGGCTTTCTCAGCAGCGGAAAGCGCGGCACCAGAACTGACTTTTCCTCTGATCTCTTCTCTGCCCGGCCAGTCTGCATCAATTCTGAAATAATCAAACATGGTTGACACGTAGGTATCTGACCGCTGCCTGAGGAAATTGCCGATGTCGTTTTTTGCCCGTTCAAAGCGGATGTCGCCGCCTTTATGTCCTGGACTGCCAATGCGGGCGGCGTGGAGATAGATTCCTTTCACGGACATTGCCGGGGCAAGAACATCACGGACAAACAGCTGCTCAGTCGGCCCTTCCACAACAATGCACACTTCCACCTTACTCATAAGAAGGGCCTGCTGCAACAACGCCTTTGCGCCAGAGATCGCCCAAAGAATACTCTTCAAGCCAGGCGGACAGCTCCTGCGCGTTCAGCCGTTTGAAGACCGATGCGCCTTTTTCTCTTGTGACCACCACCACATCTTCCGGCTGAAAGCAGTCAACCAAGGCAGGAGACTGCGTGGAGACAATAAGCTGTGTTCTTTCCGCCGCCGCTTGAATCAGCTCGGCCAATATTTCAATGGCGTAAGGATGCAGCCCCAGTTCCGGCTCATCAATGATCATCGTTGATGGCGGATTCGGCTGAAGCAGAGCAGTGACAAGGCAAATGAAACGCAGCGTGCCGTCAGAAAGATGGATTGGCCGCAACGGATAATCAGAGCCTTTCTGATGCCAGTTCACCCGTACTTTTTCATGCTCGTTTGGCTTGAGAATGAAATCTCCAAAGAATGGCGCAACCAGACGGACAGTCTCAACGATTTGCCGATATGAATCAGCGTTGTTCTCTTTTAAATGGTATAAAAAGGGTGCAATGTTGGCTGCATCAAACCGGAGATATTCCGTGTCGTCAACGGTCTCCCAACGGCGCATTGGCGCGGTCTTGCTGGTGTCGTGAAAGTGATAAATCTTCCACGAGGATATCGCCTCATAAACATAGAAAGAGGGGTTGTATTTTCCATATATCCCAGCGTTGTCTTTATCTATAAGCAAAAAAGGAACAGTGCGGCCATTACCAATCTCTCGCCATGGCTTACATCCTCCTGAATAACATCTCACCTCTTCGTTGATAATAAATAATTCTTCTGTGGTATGAGCTAATTTGAAACGATAACCATTTTGTCCGAACATTGTTTCTACCTCTATCTGAGGTGTAACCTTCGGCCCATTGAACAGAAAAGCATCACTGCCGCCGCCTTCTGCGATAATATACGATTGCAGACTTGTGTTGGCAAGACCTGGCAGCGGCAGTTCCATCATGGCCCGCAGCAGGCGGAAAAAATCAATGAAATTGCTTTTTCCCGCCCCGTTGCCGCCAATCAGCACATTCAGCTTCCGCAGCTCAAAATTCTCCAGCGACTGAATGGACTTGAAGCCTTTGATGGTTAGCTTGTCTAACGATTGCGGCATGACAATCCTTTACGAACCCACGCCGAAGTTCCGCAGCGCGGTGCGGAAGGAGTTTAACGGACTCAGGATGGTGTCGCCAAGCAGGATGGTGTAGCCGAACCAGTGGTAAAAAGTCAGCGGCTGGCCCATTTCCCAGACTAAATAGCAAAGCAGGACAGTGGCGGCCACCAGCCCGCTCACGGACGTGACCACGTCCAGCATGAAAACCGCCAGGCCGATGTCGCCGGATTTGAAGAATTCGGCAAAAAGCACGAACACGCCGAGGCCGATCAGGACAAAGCCCGGCACGCCGTCCAAAGGAATCTCCATGACCTGCGTCACTATCAGATAGATGATGACTAAAAAGGTCCAAGGAACTTTATTGAAAAAAGATGAAGAGCCGCTGCTGGGATTCATAACGCCTTCCTTGTCGTGCGTTCTTGCTCAGGCCATAACGCAGCTTTCTTCAGTGACCGGGTCAAAAGAGACCGCCATTGCCCGCACCGGGCAGCCAGTGACGCAGAGACCGCAGGCCGTGCATTTCTCCGGCTCAAACACAACCGTCATTTCGGGCCGCTGAATGTGCAATGCGCCGACCGGGCAGATGCCGGTGCAGGCTCCGCACTGGAAGCATTTCTTCTCGTCCCGATGCACCCGTCCGGCGATGCGCTCCGCCTTGACACCCAAACTTTTAAGGTATTCGAGGGCGGCGTTGATGTTCTCCTTGAGGCCCTTCAGCTCCAGAATCAGGTAGCCGTCGCGCTGGGGCAGGATTTCCGCCTTGAGGATGTTGAACTCCACATCGTAGTGCTTGACGAGCTGGCAGATCACAGGCTGGCTGGAGTTCTCTTTCGGGTAGCTGAGGTGGTAGATTCTGGTCATGGCTGGCGTTCCAGTGCGGTTAACGGTTTGAAAGGCGGAAGGCCGAGGCATCCCCGGAACCTTCCGCAGCATAAAGAAAAGATCACTTCTTCAGCAGCATTTTGACAGCAGGCAGCCAAGGAACAGGAGGGGTGTTCTCCAGCCAGAAATTGGCCTGCGCTGATTTCTTCACGGCATCCATCGTGACCACGCATGTATCGCTGGCACCAGAACATGCCCCGCTCCAGCCCGTAAACAGGGAGCCGCTGTCTGCGGCGGCTGTCAGGGTCACGCTTGCGCCGGAATCGAACGAGGCAGAACAGGTGCCGCCGCAGTCAATGCCCGCCGGGCTGCTTGTCACTGTTCCGCTGCCTGTTCCGCCTTTGAAGACTTGCAATAGGGGAAAAGGAAGAGTCACATCGCAGGTGATGTCGTTGCCCGCCGCAGCAATATTTGTCACCTCAATTCCAGTTGCAAGACCGTTGTATGCCTTGCTGTTGGGCGAAGTCGAATCTGTGAACGTACTGCCGGGCACATAAAAATCTCCGGCATCCGCCTCTTTATTCTGCTCAATCTCTTCCAGCCCATCTGCCTCCATCAGCCGCAGGAGTTTATGCGCAGTATAAGAGTTGTCATACAGATAATCGTTGCCTCCTCCGTCCAACCGGGCATCCACATGCCAGATCAGCAGGCCGTCTGTCGGAATCTGCACATCATTCCGCTCAGGCTTGCGGTGCTGCACCATAAAGAACTCCTGAAAGGGCGTGGAGGCGGCATTCGGCATAACCAGCAGAGTTTGGGGTGCTGTCGCATCGGAGCTTGGGGCCAGCACCTGCCCAGGATAAGCCCCTGCCTTGATGACCGTCGGAGTCAGCCAATCAAGGACGAATTTGCTGAAGGCGTTGTGATCTCCCCACGTGGCATCCATCATGTCCAAGCCTCCAACACCGCCTTTCGGCCCAACAGAGTCATCATAATCATAGTAATCCGGGAGACCAAGGCCATGGCCAGTCTCATGAATCAGCGTAAGAGGCTCAAAACTGCCATTTGGATAATAATCTGCCTCCCATTGCCATGAATAGCCCCCCAGCTTTTTTCCATCAACAGTGTATGAAGAATCGCTGAACTCGGTCTGGTAGCCCCACCAGAATGAAGCCCATGCTCCATGCGGCCCGGTCCAAATAACAGCAAAATAATCGATTACTCCGTCTCCGTTATTGTCATACTGAGAGAAGTCATGGCCAAGTCCTTCAAAGTAATTGATAGCAGATTTGATCAACGCCTCGCGGCCTACATAAGTCTGGGCAACACTAGAACGATTGCCTGCCTTGTACCAGCCCAAGGTGGCACCTTGCAGGTTCAGCAGTCCATAGGACGACCGGTTATAGTAGGCACTGAGTGACTCGTAAGGATACAGTGTGCTGCCTGTGTCTTCCGCGCCGAAAATCCTGCTGTCAACAACGGCCTGAGTATCAGTAGAAATATGCAGATAATCATTGAACTCAATCAACAGGACAAACATCTTGACATTGCCGGTGGTCGGCATGTTTCTCCACGCTGGAGGCGGAGCAGGAAGAATCTGCTCTATCTCTTGAGCGGTCTTACCGGCAGCCTCGTAAGCCAAGCGGCTGAGTTTATACTTGGTCTTTGCCGCCAGCCCGGGAGCCATCTTGTGGTTGCCTATGGCAAGGGCCGCCTGCCGCCGCTCCTCCCAAGTGCCATCTTTTTTATACTGTTCAACTTGTTCAGCCGTCGGAGGCTGAAGAGCCTGAGAGGTTGCCGCGCAGCCCAGCAGCAATGCGACAGTGACACACCATTGAAGAAGATTTGTTTGCATCATGCCCTGCCTCCTGTTCGATAGAAGCTTGTGGTTGCGATGAGAAGTGTCTTTTTTATTTTCGGTGACACCGCAACCTTCTGTCAACAGGTCTCTTTCAGAAGAGCAAGCAAAGCCTCTGGCTCCGCTTCCGTATTCAGCCGGAGGAGCAGCTCCGGCGGCAGCTCGTCGGGCTGAACAAAGGTTCCGCGCTGGCGGACGAATATCTCCCA
>NZ_JBLWEP010000025.1:0-20932 GCF_048287355.1 Candidatus Electronema sp. TJ | reverse complement strand
TACAGAAATATAACGAGGACTGCTGAAAAGTTCCAGCCTTGAAGAAAACGTATCACTACATCTTGAGGACTACCAAGATTTATAGGTCACAACTTGGGTTAGTGAGATCGTTCATCGCCAAATCAGTGCCGCCGTGCGCAGAATTACAGCCCAACCTGCGCCAATTCTTTGACCAGCAGCTCCTGCTCGCCGCTGAGCTGCTTCGGCACCTGCACCAACATTTTTACGAACAAGTCGCCGCGTCCGCCAATCGGCCCAGATGGCAGTCCCTGCCCCTTAATCCGCAGCTTGGCCTCCGGCTGCACCCCAGCAGGTGCCTTGATTTTGAAAACCTTGCCGTCTAAGGCAATGATCTCCACCGCCGCGCCGAGGCAGGCCGCGCTGAAAGGAACTTTTTTCTCCATGATCAGGTTGTCGCCGTCGCGGATGAACTGCTCGTGCGGCAGCACAGTCACTTTCAGATAAAGATCACCGGGCTGGCCGCCGTGCGGGGAAGGCGCACCCTTGCCGCTCAGACGCAGCCGTTTGCCGCTCTCAATGCCTTTGGGCACCTTGACTGAGACATTTTCCGCCGCGCCGCTGCGGCGCAGACTGATGGTCTTCTCCGCGCCGTGCAGCACCTCCTCCAAGGTGACAGCCAGCTCGTAGGTCTGATCCTCGCCTTTGGCCGCCTGCTGCGGACGGCAGCCTCCGCCACCACAGCCGCCTCCGGCCTGACTGAAAAAATCAAAGGGGCTGCCGCCGCTGCCGCCGAAACGGAAACTCGTCCGCCCGCCGCCGCTGCCGCCGAAGCCGAACTGGCTGAGGATGTCGTTGAGGTCAAAGTTGCGGAAAATGTCCTCCTGCGAGTAGCGCTTCTGGAAGCCGGCTGCGCCGTACATGTCGTACTCCTTCCGCTTTTTCTCATCCGAGAGCACGGCGTAGGCCTCGCTGATCTCCTTGAACTTGGCCTCCGCAGCCTTGTCGCCCGGATTTTTGTCCGGGTGATACTTCACCGCCAGCTTGCGGTAGGCTTTTTTGATCTCGTCCGCCGAAGCTGTTTTTTCCACACCGAGTATCTTATAGTATTCCATAGCAATTTCTGGATATGTTCTGTTCAGTCAGCACTTCCGCCCTTCCGGCAGAAAACACTATAAGAACAATTCCGCATTTGTCCATGCCATGCGCGAAAGAGCAAGGGCGGCCGGACGCTGCTGTCCGCCGCCCTGAACGCGCCGCTGGCTGCTTGCTGTCAGAAGGGCACGTCGCTGCCTGTGCCGCCGGAACCGGAATAGGTCTCGTAGCCGCTGGGAGGCCCTCCGGCAGCCGGGCCAGGATCGCCGCTGTAATAGCCGCCGATTTCTCCGCCCTTGGGTGTCAGCATCTTCATGTCGCGGGCGACAATCTCGGTTGTCCAGCGGTCATGGCCGTCTTTATCCTGCCATTTCCGGGTCTGAAGTTTTCCTTCAATATAGACCTTTGAGCCTTTATGCAGGTATTCTTTGCAGATTTCCGCCAGTTTGTCCCATGCGACAATGCTGTGCCATTCGGTCTGCTCCTGCATCTGGCCATCCTGCCCTTTGCGGCGTTCGGAAGTGGCAAGACTGAACGAAGCCACCGGCATTCCTGCCTGCGTGTACCGCATCTCTGGATCCTTGCCAAGATTGCCGATTAAAATCACTTTATTGATCATTTCTCACCTTTGCTGTGTTGTTTTCAGATCAGGCTGCCATTTCCAGCCTCATCATAAACCTCGGCGCGAAAAAAAGCAGCCTCTTTTGCGGCCCGAAAGGCGCAAGCATGAAAAAGGGAACTGCGGAGCTTGCCTGCCGGTTGCGCTTCCGGTATAGTATAATAAATTGTACTAAACGTATTTGACTTTTTTACCGCCCGGAGACTGTTCCGGGAACGGCACACAGCGGAGCCGTCTGCTTCGCAGTTTTCTTTTTGATCAACCGACCGCTCTGGAAGAACAGCATAGCATGATGGGGTTTCTCGGTTCATTTCAAGCCAGAAAGGCCGCGTCAGCATTTCTGCTCATGACTGCGCAGGCTGCTGCTGTTCTGCTTTTCAGTTTGGGCGCGATGACTCAGAGTAACGGGCCGTCGCAGTGTCTGAGTCAGCCGCAGGGTCTGCCGGATATCCCGCCGCTCGATCTGTCCGAAATAGGGGATCAGCTCTTCTGGCTGTTGAAAAGCCGTCCGACAGCCCGACTGCATGTCAGCAGCATGAAAGGAGAGCCGACTCAGATGGATACCCTGCTGACGGAACTGTACACGGATAGTGGTTTCGCGCCGTATTGGGTGACAGAAGCCGGCCCGGCGGACCGTACCAGAATCATGCAGCTGCTGGCCGCGCTGGCGCGGACGGCGGAAGACGGGCTGACTCCAGCCCGCTATCCCGCCGCCGACATAGCCGCTCTTCTTTCAACCGCCAAGACAACGGAGGAGCTGGCCCGCCTTGACTTGCTGCTCACCTTAGCCCTGAGCGCCTATGTCACCGACATGCGGAAAGGACAGGCTGCCAGCGTAGGCTTTGACCCCGCTCTGCTCGCCGCTGTCCGTGGCAGCGGCAGCGATATGTCTCAAGTGGTCAAGCAGGGACTGCGTACTGTTGATCTGAGTCATTTTTTGGAAATGCAGCCGCCGCAGCATAAAGCCTACCGCGCTTTAAAGCGGCTGCTAGCCGAATACCGCCAGATTGAGGCAGTTGGCGGCTGGCCTCATATTCCGGATGGAAAAAAAATTGAAATAGGCATGACGGATAGCCGCCTCAGCCTGCTCGTCCAGCGGCTGCTGGCCACAGGCGATCTGTCAAAAACGGAAGCCGCCAAACCCTTTCTCCGGCACGAGGGTGCGCTTGTCAAAGCGTTAAAACAATTCCAAAACCGTCATAATCTGGAACCGGACGGCATCGTCGGCAAGATAACCTTGGCCGCCCTGAACATTCCGGTGCAGGAGCAGGTCAGCAGGATCATGCTCAATTTGGAGCGCTGGCGCTGGCTGCCACACCAGCTCGCAGGTCGCCGCATCTTGGTCAACATCGCAGGCTTCACCCTGACTGTCATGCTCGACACGGCAGAAGAGCTTTCCATGCCGGTAATTGTAGGCGAAACACACACCAAAACGCCAGTGTTCAGCCAAGCCATGAGCTACATCGAAATCAATCCCTATTGGACGGTGCCAAGCTCCATCGCTTGGAAAGAAATCGTGCCAAAAATGAAAAAAGATCCCGGATATCTGGACAGGCAACGCATCCGCATCTTCGCGGGCTGGAGTGGCAGTGCGCCAGAGATACCTCCTTCCGCCATCAACTGGCACACCATCGGCTCTGGCATCACTCGATACCGCCTGCGCCAAGAGCCAGGACCAAGCAATGCCTTGGGCTCAGTCAAATTCGTTTTTCCCAACCGCAGCAGCATCTACATGCACGATACGCCGGGCCGCAGCCTGTTTCAGCAGGCGCGGCGCTCCCTCAGTCACGGCTGCATCCGGGTAAGCCGTCCTCTTGATCTTGCCCTGCACCTGCTCCAGCAGGACGGTCAGAACATTAGCCAAGAACGGCTGCAACAAGCAGTGGCTTCAAAGAAGCAGCAGGTCTTTCTGCTTAGGAAGCCGGTGCCAGTGCATCTACTCTATCTGACTGTCTTGGCTGCCGAGGACGGCACCGCCCATTTTTATGAAGATATCTACGGTAACGACACGCATCTTGCCGAATCCCTGCATCTCTCCGGAGGCATTGAAGGCATATGCTTTTCTCTCCCTGATTAAAACCTCACTCTGGGCAGGCTGATGGTGAAGGCTGCCCCGCTTCTGCCGTCATCTAAGTTGCGAACGCTGACCTTGCCGTTATGATGCTCCATGATAGTGCGGACGATGTACAGCCCCAGTCCCATGTGCGGTCGGTCGTCCTTGAGGGGCCGGTGCGAAGTCATGGAGTTGAAAATCTGCTGCTGGAGGCTGGGTTCGATGCTCGGTCCCTGATTTATGACCTGTACGGAGACAGTCTCGCTCTGCCGTTCCAGCCGCAGCTCCACCGGCGTTTCTGGCAGGCGGAAAGAGACCGCGTTCTCCACCAGCTTGTCCAAAGCCTGATGCAGGCGTACCGGATCGCCCTCCACCAGCACCTCCTCATCCGGCGGCTGCCAGACAAAATCCACTCCACCGAACGCCAGCTGCCAGCTGTGTTCCAGCCACATTGAGAGTGCCCGGCCCAAGTCCAGCGGCTCCTTGCTGTCCAAAAGCAGAGCGTTTTTGAGGCTGGCCGCCTCGCGGATCGAGGTGAGCAGGCCCTCCAGCCGCTCCACGTCACGCTCAGCCCAGCGGATGTACTCCATAACCTGTTTTGAGGGCGGATTTTCCTGCTGGCGGAGCTGCTCCTGCTTGAGATTCTTCAGCGAGGCAGCCACGCCGGCCAGCGGAGTGCGCATTTCATGCTCCAGATTGTTGGCCATCTGTTCGCGGTGCTCGATCTGCTGGCGGAGCTGCTCCAGCATGGCACCCAGCGTCCGGCCCAAATCGCCGATTTCATCCCGCGCTCGATCCACCTTGATGCCGCTGCGGATGTGGCCGTCCGGAGCAATGGCCGAGGCTGCTTGATCGCGCAGCCGCCGTATCCGGCCTGAGAGCTGGTAGGCGAAGAGGAAAAAAATGCCGCCGCCAAGGAGGAAGGCCAACACCGACAGAGTGATGGTCTCCTCAATCATCCGGTTGCTGAAAGCGAGAATGGAACTGGTGGTCTGCTCCACCACCACGGCGGCAATAACTTTCCCCCCGTCGTGCAGTGGTGTGATGACCGTCAACACCTCGGCACCACCGTCCTTCATCAAGTAGCTGCTGAAGGAATGCCTGCCCGCCAACCCTTCCTTCATCCCTTGCAAATCGAGCTCTGCCGGCTGCGAGACCGGCTCCTGAATGTCGTCTGGGAGGGCAGCTATGAAGAAACGGAACAGCGGCTGGAGCAGCTCGCTGATCCGCTGCATGAGCCGGGCAAACTGATCCGTGTCCGCAAGTTGGCTTTCCGGCTTGCGCAGGCTGCCCACCTGAGCGCGTATGCGCTGATTCTGATCCACCACCCGGATACGGGCGTAAGGACGGTCTAAGGAGCGGAGTATATCCTCAATCGGCTTTGAAGTGCCCAGCAGCCAGCCAGGCTCCTGATTCTCCGTCAGATTGGCCGTGCCCAGCAGGGTGCGGACACCGCGCTCCTTCTCGTCATCCACATCAGCGACCGTGAAAGCCAGCTTGCTGCCGAGCAGCTCCAAGGGGATGCGGAGCTCCAGCACATAGCCTGCTCCGGTCTCTTTCCATGCGCCTTGAATGCGCTGCTCGCTGACCGGAAATTTGATCGGATTATCCGGCATGAGAAAGCCGTTGACCCAGCCCTCCTCGTGCGGGGCGATCAGGTATCTATGCTGCCCTGCTGCGTCTTCAATGAGTATCTGCACATGATCAGAGCGGTCTAACCGCAGGGAGCTGCGGCTGCGGTAAATCACCTTCTCATCCCGCACCTCAAAAAAGGCATAAAGGTGTTTGTCCTGATTGCCAACCATATGACGGAAGCTGAAGGCGGTTGGCACTTGGCCGCCGAAAGTTTCGGCTTGGGCAAGCTCCGGCTGCCAGTCATCCAATGCGCCGTCTAAACGGATGATATTGGAGAGCTGAAAAAGATAAAGGTCACGGCTCTGGTTGAGGGAACGGAACTGCTCTCGATCAAAGAGATCGCTCCGGTTGGTCAGTGCGGCGGCCACCGCTTGAGCAGTGAAATTGAGGGTGTCCTTCTGGCTGACGATCAGGCTGCTTTTGAGGGTGCTGTTCAGCCGCATCCCCAGCAGAGGGAAGAGCAGCAGCAGCAGGGAGAGCAGTGCCAATTTAAAGCGGAGGGGAAAACGCATTGCCGCTCAGGGCTGCCAGCGGTAGCCCATGCCGTACTCAGAGCGGATGGCGTTGAAATTCTGATCGTTCTCTCGGAATTTGTCCCGGATGCGACGGATGTGGGCGGCAATGGCATTGTTAGTGACAATGACACTGGCCGCCTCCATGAGTTGGTCATGATTTTTGACATGGCCGGGCCGCCGTGCCAGACAGAGCAGTATCCAGAACTCGGTCAGAGTGAGGCTGACCGGCTGGCCCCGCCAATGCACCTCCTTGCGGTCCTCGTCGATGCGCAGGTCTCCATGCTCGATGATACGGTTGTTCGCGCTGTTGCCGCGCAGGGCCTCGACGGTGCGGAACAGCGCGGAGATGCGGGCCGGGAGAAAGTCGAGGGTGGTGGTGTCCTTGGTCAGATAATCCCATGCCCCCAGCCGCAGACCAGAGACTCGGTCCACATCTGAATTGCGGGCAGTGAGGAAGATGATAGGAATCACTGGCGAGAGCGAGCGCAGGTGCTGGCAGAGGTCAAATCCCCCCTCCATCTCCTCTCCGAGCATAATGTCCAAAATGGCCAAGTCTGGCAGGGTACGCTCAAAGGCAGCCATCGCCTCCTTGCGGCTGCTGTAAGAGCTGACCTCATAACCTTCTCGGTGCAGGGCTTGGGCGTAGTTAGCTTGAAGCCTAGGATCGTCTTCAACAAGCGCGATGCGGTAGGTCATGGCGGTGGTCGCTGCGGACAAGATTAAAATCGTACTGCTGACAAGAAAATATACCATGCAGCGCAGCTTTTCTCCAACCGGAAAATTATTGTCACAATTCGTCATGTTGTTTGTCCGCCAAGTCATCATTCAACAGTGGAACAGTCACGGTCATTGCTCAGAATAACAGCTGAAAGCCCCCCAAAGAAAGAAGGAGAAAGAACATGGAGACAAAAAACAACCTGCTTGCAACGATTGATCCCGGTTACCTGATGGTGGCCATTTACATGCTCAGCGTCACCGCCCTGATGCTCTTCGGCTGGTTTGGAGCCGCCGGAGCAAGCGGCGAGGATGCCGCCGAACCAGCGGCGATCATAAAACTTCTTCAGCAGGAGCAGCAGCATGGCGCGGAATCACGCCGTTGATCCTGAATGCAACTACTGCCTGCAGTGCGGCGGCGAGTACCGAGCGGAAGTGCGGCGGTGCGCCGACTGCACCGCCGATCTGATCAGCGGCAGGGAAATTATAGAGCGGCAACAGCAGGAGCGGCAGCCTGCTGACTGCTGTCCGATCCGTCCTGATGACGACTTGGTCAGCATTCAGAGCGGGCCGTTGCTGCAAATGCAGATGGTGCAGGTATTGCTGAAGCGGAAGGGCATTCCTTCGCTGGCGGCAGGCGAATCCAGCGGAACCTGCGGCTGCGGCGGACCCAACCTTGTGATTCAGGTACGCCGCGCTGATGCGAAGGAAGCTCAGGCTGTTCTCGTCCGTGAGCACCTGCGTTCTACCGGCCTAAGCGAGCAGGAACTTGCCGTCGCTGGGGCTGTGTTTGACGCTGCGGCTGACTCCACCCTTTGTCCGGCCTGCGGCTGCCATTTTTCCACCAGCTTGAACACCTGCCCTGACTGCGGTCTCTGCTTTGCCTGAGCAACTCCGTTTATCCTCCCGCCGTCCCCTTCTTGCCGAAAGGGACGGAACATCTTCCGCCCACTCCCCCAAAAAAAGGAAAAGGACAGCCCTCTTGAAAAGTTCTTTTTTTTTTCAGGCGACATCAGGTAGTATTATTCTGATCATTTTACTGGCTGGCAGGAGCAGTGCTCAGGACTACGCACGTCGGCCAGATCACGGCAACAGCTTTAAGGAGAAAATATGAAGAAGTTTGCAGCATATGCGGTGTTGGGTTTGATGCTGGCCTCTGGTCCGGCAGCGGCGGCAGAGGAGAAGCCGGTGAAGCTGGAGACAGAAGAGCAGCGCTTCAGCTACGCGATAGGCATGGACTTTGGCTCCTACCTGAAAGGACTGGGGGAAAAATTCGACTTGGCCATCATTCAGCAGGGCATGACCGATGCCTACATTCCCGGTGCCAAAACATTGATGACTGCGGAGGAGGCGGCTCAGGAGCAGCAAAATTTCGGCAAACGGCAGCAAGAGAAGTTTATGGCTATGCTGACGGTCAACAAAGAGGCCGCTCAAAAATTTTTGGCGGAGAACAAGGGCAAGGAAGGGGTGAAGACCACGCAGTCTGGTCTCCAATACAAAGTCATCAAGGAAGGCAGCGGCCCGAAGCCAACTAATTCCGACGTAGTCAAAGTGCACTACAGGGGCACGCTGCTGAACGGTTCCGAGTTTGACAGCTCGCACAAGCGGAATGAGCCGGCCCGCTTCCGGGTTGACCAAGTCATTCCCGGCTGGACTGAGGCTCTGCAGCTGATGAATGTCGGCAGCGTCTGCGAGCTGTACATTCCGCCGGACTTAGCCTACGGCGACCGGGGTGCGCCTCCGGTGATTCAGCCTGGTTCCCTGCTGAAATTTGAGGTGGAGCTGCTGGAGATCGTCAAGGCTGAAGAACAAAAGAAAGAGGACGGCGGGGAAAAGAAGAACTGATTCTGTCCGTTGCTTCCGTTTACTGTGCGCCTGATCCCTTCGGGGATCAGGCTTTTTTTGTCTCAGTTTCCGCTCCGCTCCTCATAAATCGCCAAGCTGGTGTTGAAGACTAACCGCTCCAACTCCTCGTTCTGCGTCACCGCACGACCGATCTGCTCGCCGAAACGGCGGGCCTCCGCGATCTGCTCGCGGGTGTGGCCATATTTCGGGTAGTGATCCTGCATCCACGACATCCGCTCCGGCGTTTCTCCGGCCAGCTTGAGGAATACGCCGACAGTCCGCCACGGCTCCTTGCTGGTGTGGGTGAATATGATCCCGTTCGGCACCCGCGCCCCGAGATTTTTCAGCAATGATTTGATCCCCCACCAGTGCATTCGCCAGAAGCCCCGGCAGGAGATAACTGGAATCACTGTTTTTTGGGCGAAGAGCCGCTGGCCGTCGCGGTCAAGGAGCGAGAGCACCGGGCCGCTGGGGTTGTAGGACCAAGTCGGCCCAGCGAGGATGATCAGGTCGTATTGCTCAAAGCAGCGTTCCGGCAGCGGTTCAATGGGAATGCGCTGCCGGAAGAGCGTGACGATCATTTTTTTAACCGTCTTAGGGATAGTGCCGATAGGAAAATGCTGAGGAATGGTTGGGACAAGCCGCTCGCAGACCACCTCGGCTTCGTATTCCGCCATGCCGTCGAGCAGGGACTGGACGAGATTTTTGGTCTGAGAGCTGAACGAATAATACAGGACAAGAATGCGCTTGGACTGCGCCGGGCTGCCGCTCATGGGACACCTTTGCTTCCGCAGATGATTTTGATCATTTTTCTTGATAAGCAAAGGGAGGATACTTTACCACAGAACGGAAAATAAGAAAAGCCCTCTGACCGGCGCAATCTGGCCAGAGGGCTTTCTGGGGATACTGCCTCAGTTACGGCTTGGCGTGGCAAGCCCAGCAATCAGGCGTTTTCACCGAAGCATAGGCATGGCAGCTGTCGCAAAACTTTTCTTTGCTGCCGCCGTGGCAGGCCAAACAGCTCATGGTCGGCATCTGTCCTTTCATGTTTGCTGCGGCATTGGCATGGATGGCTTGGAGCACCTCCATGTGCTTGGCCCGCATTTCCGCCGCTGGCGGATGTTTCTGGCCGTTCGGAAATGCCGCGCCTTGCGCCATCTCTGGGGCTAGGTTAGGATCCTTGGCCGGAGCTGCGCCGACATTGCCAATAAAGCTGTTGTACCAGAAGGGAAAGGTGATCAGAAGAACAAAGACCGCCAGTCCCGGAATGATTTTGCCGCTGTCGTACATAGTTTCTCCTCCCGGTCAGACCATAGTCCGCAGACCCTCGGTCAGGTCTTGTCTGTTTTCGCCCTCAATCACCAAGGCATTGCCCACCAGCTCGCTCACGCCCGCCACCTGCACTTCCGGCACCCAATAGTTCATCAGGGCACTGAGGGTGGCGCGGTCAATGGCGCAGACGCAGGCCAGCGTGTTGATAGCATGCTTGTCATAGACATGCTTGACCGCGTTGGCGCGGGGCAGGCCGGAGCGCATCCGCAGCTCCATGATCTCTTCCGTGTTCAGGGCCGTGCCGGAGCCGCAGCAGAACGTCTTCTCGCGGATGGTATTTTCCGGCATTTCGTACCACTCGTCGAGCACGTTGTTGAGGATGTAGCGCGGCTCTTCCAGCATTCCCATCGCCCGCGCCGGGTTACAAGAATCGTGGAAGGTGGCCTTGATATGAGCGTTGCGGCTCTTGTCCAACTTAATCTTGCCGTGTTTGATCAGGTCGGCGGTGAACTCGCTGATATGCACCATCTTAGTCGAGGCCGCATTCTCAAAGACCGTGCCGGTGACTGGCGATTTCGGCACTTCAAGGAAGTCTGTCGGGCCATTCATGGTGTCCATGTACTGATGAATGACGCGCCACATGTGACCGCACTCACCACCGAGTATCCACTTCACACCCAAGCGTTTAGCCTCGGCATACATCTTGCCGTTCAGCTTCTTCATCATCTCGTTGGAGGTGAAGAGGCCGAAGTTGCCGCCTTCCGAGGCGTAGGTTGACCAAGTGTAGTCCAAGCCGATGGCCTCAAAGAGCAGCAGATAGCCCATGCAGGTGAAGATGCCCGGCTCGGCGAACACGTCTGCGGACGGAGTGATAAAGAGCACCTCCGCGCCTTTGCGGTTGAAGGTCGGATTGACCCGGATGCCGGTCAGGTTCTCGATGTCATCGCAAAGGAACTCGACATTGCCCTTGAAGGCCTGCGGAGTCAGGCCCATGTGGTTGCCAGTCCGGTTGGAGTTGGAAACCGGCTCCATCGCCCAGTTGATGCCGCAGCCGACCATGTGCAGCAACTCGCGCAGCATCATGGTGATCTCGGCGGTGTCAATGCCATACGGGCAGAAGACGGAGCAGCGGCGGCATTCCGTGCATTGATAAGCGTACATGAACCACTCTTTCAGCACGCCGACAGTCATTTCACGTCCGCCCGCCATCTTGCCGAGCAGCTTGCCTGCCAAGGTGAACTCCTGGCGATAGACTGAGCGCAGCAGTTCGGCCCGCAGCACCGGCATGTTCTTCGGATCGCCAGTGCCAAGGAAGAAATGGCACTTGTCCGCGCAAGCACCGCAGCGGACGCAGCAGTCCATGAATATCTTCAGAGAGCGGAAGCGGTCTAAGCGATCTGCCAGCCCCTTGATGATGATTTCCTTCCAATTCGGCGGCAGCTTCCAGTCCTCATCTTCCGGGTTCCAAGCGCGGGCGTTGGGGAAGCTCACGCCCTGCTGACTGTTGAGATACTCCAGCTTTTCCGGCTTGGTCGTGTAGGCGTAGTTGCCCGGCTTGAACACCGCCGGGATATCCATCCAGTCTTTGTCCGGCATGGAGCCGGTCATCAGGGTCGGGTCTTCGACCACGCTCCGCGCCAGCTCATCTTTTTTTATAACGGCCATTGTGATAGTCCCTTGTCCACCTGTTATTCGTCAGCCTTGCGGCAGTTCTTTTTCAACCGGGATGCCCTGCTCGATCATGTCCGCCCGGAATTCGTCCTCGTAAGACGCATAGGAATGCGGCCTGATGTCCGGGTTCCACGGATTGATGTGCCGCCGCATCCGGCTGTCATTGGCCAGATTGCGGGTCGGGCTGAGAAAGACTCCGCCCATGTGCATCAGCTTGGAGAAGGGGAAGTAGGCCAGCAGGCAGGAGACTAAGAACAGGTGTACGTAAAAGATTGAGGCGATGTCTGCGGGAACAACCGGCTTGAAGGTGGTCAGGCCGAGAGCGAGCTGCTTGATGGCGACAATGTCCACGCCGGAGCGGAGAAAATAACGCATCAAGATGCCGGTGAGGGCAATGCCGATCAGGAGGAAGAGCGGGAAGTAATCGTTGGCCAAGGAGATGTAGTTCACCGTTTTAATCAAGAAACGGCGGAGCAGCAGGGCGACCAGACCAATCAGAATCAACGCGTCGGTGACATAAAGCGACAGCTCCGGGGTGGGATTGAGGGTGAATCCGTCAATTGCCTCCAAGGCAGTGACCAAGAACAGCTCCGACCCGACAAAGAGGCGGAAATGCCGGAGCAGAATCACCAACATGCTGTAATGGAAGAGGATGCCGAAGAGCCAAAGCCAGCGGGTGGACGTGTAGGTCAGCTCCGGGCCAGGTTTGATGGTGGCCTTGGTGTTGCGCCAGAGAGAGCGGAAAAAGACGATCTCCATGAACATCCGGCCCAGCACTTCGCCGGTGCTGACCGGGGCCTCGAATTTGTCCCGCTTCACCCAAGGCATAGAAAAACCCTGCCCGCAGGTAGTGGGGATGCGGAACGGCACCGGCGACTTGGCCCAATAAAGAACCCGCCAGCAGAAGCCGCCGACAAAAAGAATCAAGGCCGCATACGGCACCGCAACACCGAAAAGGTATTGCAGGCCGGGTATGTTGGACCCGATCCACGCAATCAGCGCCAAAGCGATGACTGCAACCAAGGGGAAGATGTGCTTCATTGATCGCTCCCTTTAAAAAAATATCTTAAAGCATAAACACTATGCTTTGTCCGCTGCGCAGCCTCCTGTTCGTGCTGTAGGCGACAGTTCCCGCAAATTTTCCCGGATCAATGCTGAAGCGCAGGCTGAATCGGTGAGAATGTAGCTGCCGCTTTTCAGCTCCCGGATTCTTGCTTTGTACAGCCGCTCCCGGCATTCCATGTACAGATCAAAGGCGAGGAGCATCATCCGATCTGCTTCAGCCTCGAACGGAGCCAGCTCTGAAAGCAAATTCCGGCAGTCCTTGTCCGTCGAGAATACTTGACGCACAACTGCCTTTAAAGCCAGAATCGGCGCGACCGCCTGCGAGGGCGTGAAGTTCTGCACTGCCCGGATGCGGATGATCATGTCCAGCGGTTTGGTGAATTCTGAGGAATCCGCTCCGGCAATCAGCAAACGAAAGATTTGCGCCAAGCCCTCACGGATGTTCGCGCCAACTGGATTGGCGAAACAATCCTGCGATTTCTTGAAAAAGTCGGAAGACTCATAGGTGTCCAGCGTCCGTTCCGTCCACAGGGCAAGAATGGCATCCTCGTTGCGCTTCAAGGCTTCACTGAGGCTCTGCATGATGATCTTTTGCTCTATCATAATCGTGGGCTGATTTCAACAGAAAAATTGATGCGACCTCTTCTCGAAATCAACTCAATCAGGTTGCAGCGGCGAGCGAACCGGGTTCTTCTGTCGCGGTTTTTTCTCCTTCGCCATGAATTAACCCAAGTTGCGACCTGCAACAACTTGGGTTGTCACTACGTTTTGAGGACTGCTCTGTTTTGAACTCTTGCAGAAATTGCAGCCAGGCGGAAGGCTGCGTCATGCGCTGCGGAACCGCTTTGCTCCGGCTGAACGCCCGCAGCGGCAGCTGAAAACGCGTTTGCATCGCCCCGATTCCAATTGGAACCGGGGCGTTTTCGATTGGAACCGGGGCAAAGTCAATTGGAATCGCCCTGATTCCAGTTGGAATTGACACAATTCCTGCCGGAATCAACCCGATTCCGGTTGGAATCAGCCTGATTCCGATTGGAATCGGCCCGGTTCCAATTGACTTTGCCCTGATTCCAATCGACATTGACACGATTCCTGCCGGAATCAACCCGATTCCAATTGGAATTGCCCCGGTTCCAATCGGAAACGCTCCAATTCCAATTGACTTTGCCCTGATTCCAATCGACATTGACACGATTCCAATTGGAATCAGGGCAAAGCAAGCGCACTCCGCCGCACTTGCAGCGAGCATCCTTCCGGCGCAGGCGGCGGGAAAACAGAATAATTCAGCAGAGCTGCCTTGAACGCGCAGAAACAGCCATGCCTGCGGGCAAAGCGGACGCTTCAGGCTGGGCTGAGCAAAAAAACTTCCGCATAAGGTTTATGCTTCTCCTTCCGCCCGGCATGCGCAAGAAACTTTTCCGTGAACAGCAGAGGTCACAACTTGGGTTGTCCTTTCTTGCTCACTGACAAAGGAGTTATACTCGCCAAAAGAAGAGTTTTGCCGACTTGCAAAGGAGTCCGGCTTGGCCGAATAGAACTTGCTGGCAAACGAGCTGCACCCTTCCTTTGCTTACTTTTTGCGGCTTGAATTTTCCGCCACGGCTGCTGAATCATCCATCAGCGTGAGAGCAAGGTCGGCATAAGGATCTTGCGCCAGCTCCTCGGCCAAGCTCTTTTTGCCCTTTTTCCCATGCGCTTCTTCGTCCTCTTCGTCGCCGTCACGAACTCCGGCCGCTTCGGCTTCTTTTCTCGACTGCTCCAGCTCCTTGCGGTCTTTCAGCACCCCGGCCAGATAAACCGGCACCAGACTTTTTTCCTTGCGCTCCTTAGCGCGCAGGCGTTCCACCTCGATCTTTTTGAACTTCTCGCTCTCAGACAAGTAGCGGTCAGTTTTTAAATGGGCGGCGGCCGGGTCAATGCGGGGACCGCTCCATGTTCTGTAGGAGACGGCCTTCACCTGATCCCACGGCAGGGAGTTGTCTAAATACTGCTCGCCGCTTTCCAAATAATCCAGCATGCTGGGCAGCACCACGTCCGGCTCAACGCCTTTGTACTGTGTTGAGCTGCCGTTGATCCGGTAGAACTGCTGAATCGTGACTTTCAGCGCACCCAAGTCGTCATATTTTTTCAGATGCAACAGCGGCAGATTGCGGTTCATGTCCAACAGGGCCTGCACTGTGCCTTTGCCGTGGGTGTGCGCTCCGCCGACCACCAAGGCCCGACCGTAGTCTTGCAGTGCTCCGGCCAAAATTTCCGAAGCCGAGGCGGCAAACTGGTTGACCAGCACGATCATTGGGCCGTCATAGGCAAGATTCTTGTCCTCATCTTCCAGCACTGCAATCTTGCCGGTGGAATCTTTCACCTGCACCACCGGCCCGCCAGGCAGAAACAGCCCGGACACATCCACCGCGTCCGAAAGCGAGCCGCCGCCGTTGCCGCGCAGATCAAGAATCAGTCCGGCTACGCCTTCTTTTGTCAGTTTGTTCAGCTCGCTGCGGGTGTCATCAGTGACATTGCGGGAGACATTGCTCCGATTGTTGTCGGAAAAGTCCCGGTAAAAGCTGGGAATGCGGATGTAGCCGACCTTGCGTCCCTGCTTGTTTTTGAGAACCGCCGATTTGACATAGGTGTCCTCCAGTTTGACCACGTCGCGGACAATGGGGATGACAAGGCGTGTGCCGTCAGGTTTGGCGACAGTCAGGCGCACCGTGCTGCCCTTGGGGCCGCGGATGAGGGCCACCGCATCACGGATGGTCATGGCCGAGATGTCCACCGGCTCGCTTTTTTCCTCGTCAGCAACGGCCATGATGGCATCTTCGGCTTGAAGCTGGCCTTGGGCCTCAGCCGGACTGCCGGGAATGATGCTCACCACTTTGATCTGGCCGTCATCCTCCTTCAGCAGCGCACCGATGCCCTCCAAGGTGCCGCGCATGTGGATGTCGAAATCCTCTTTGGAGGTGGGAGGCATGTAGCTGGTGTGCGGATCGAAGGCTCTGGCGATCGTGTCGAAATAGCGGCTGTAGTGCTCCTGACGATCTGTTTTTTGCAGCCTCTCCAAGAAACGGCGCGTCTTTTTCCGCACCTTTTCTACTGCCGCCGCCCAAAACTGCTGATCAATCTCCGCGCTTTCAGGATTGATCAGGGGCCGCTTGGCTGCCTCCCGCTTTTTGTTCTCCTGGTCAATCTCTTCAAGATAAGTATCTATCACATCCAGCTTAAGAGCGCGCCGCCAGCGTTCCCGCAGCTCTTCAGCATTGGCCGGATAATCTGTTTTCTCCGGGTCGGTTTGCAGATACTCAATCCGGTTGGAATCAAATCCGGCATCTAACAGCTGGTCAGCCAGCTTGCTGACCTCTCCAGCCCGCCGGTTGAGCAAGGCCATGCCCGCATCAGGCAGCAGAATGCGCCCGCTGCTCAGCTCCTCTTGAATTTTCTCCGCAAATGCGTCAAGCTGCCGTATGTCTTCGGCGAGAAGGAGCAGCTTGCGCGGGTCAAGCTGCTTCAGGTACAGCGTGTAAGCCGCCTTGGACATCTGTTTGTCAAAAGGCTTGCGGCTGAAATGCTGCCGCTGCAGCTGCTGACTGAGCATGTAGCCAATCAGACGGTTCCGCCCGGCATCAAATTCGGTCGGCAGGACCTTGCCGTGAATTGATGCGCCGAAGAACAAGACCACCAGAACAACGCCGCCGAGGAGAAAACGATGCAGCCGCATGGGAAGACTCCAAAAGAATACAAAAAAACGGCCAGAGGCCGGTCTGCGGGAAACAGTGGTTATAAGCTGTTCAGCTGAACATGCTCAGCGAAGCCGGACAGAGTTTCATACCACGGGCTGGGTAAAATGTAAACAGGCAAAAAGAATGCGCAGAAAATAACGCGGCTTGCGCCAAGAAGAGGAATACATCTGAAGCATCATGCAATGATTCCCTTGCCCTGCGCCAGATTGTCCATCCCGCAGGGGCCTGCCCCTGCGGCGCAAAGCTTGCAGGAGAAACGTTTTATACTGCTCCAGCTACAGTCATTTTATACCGCTTTGGCCATATGAGTGGATTGGCAAAGCAGAGCAACACAGGGAACTGTATTGTTTTTCTCGACACGGCTTCATATCATATCCATTTCGGTGACCTTAAAATGATTTCTTCATCTCTTCCCGGAACCATCGGCATCGCCCTCAGTGGCGGGGTTGACTCTGCAACCGCCGCAGCCCTGCTGCTGGATCAAGGTGTTGCCGTGCAGGGCTTTTTCATGCTCCTGCTGCCGGAGAGCGGAGAGCAGGCCGCCAAGGCGCAGGCTGTCGCCGATCAGCTCGGCATTCCGCTGCACCTCGTTGACCTGCGCGAGGAGTTCCGCCAGCAGGTCATCGCCGCCTTTGCCGCCGCCTACTGCCAAGGTTTGACCCCAAACCCCTGCATCCTTTGCAACCGACTGATCAAATTCGGCCTCCTTTTTGAGGCGATGGCCGCGCAGGGCATGGAGGCAATGGCCACCGGCCATTATGCTCGGACAAAGGACGGCTGCCTGCGCCGTGGCCTCGATCCGGGCAAAGACCAGTCCTATTTCCTCTGCCGCCTGAGCGCGGCGCAGCTGGAGCGGCTCATCCTGCCGCTGGGGACTTGGCGAAAAAGCGAGGTCTTCGCCCGGGCGGCGGAGCTGGGCTTCAGCCAATTCAAGACAGGCGGCGAGAGTCAGGATGTCTGTTTCCTTGCCGGGCAGGACTTGACCTCGTTTCTGCGCAAGGAAGGGCTGGAGAGCTGCGGCGGCGAGATTGTCACGGCAGACGGCAGGGTGCTCGGCAGGCATCAAGGCTGCTGGAAATACACGGTGGGCCAGCGGCGCGGACTGGGCCTGCCTGACGCGACCCCGTGGTATGTCACCGGAATAGATGCAGGCAGCAACCGGGTGATTGCCGGCAAGAATGAGGAGCTGTTCCGGCGTGAGCTGCTGCTGGCCGAGGTGGAGTGGCATATTCCGCCGCCAGAGCCCTGGCAAGGCCAGGTGCAGCTTCGTTCGCACCATCAGGCTGCCGAGGCGAGGGCCGTGCCTGCGGAGAACGGCTGCTGGCGGGTCTGCTTTGACGAGCCGCAGCGGGCGGTCACGCCGGGACAGTTTGCAGTCTTCTATGAAGACGACCGAGTGGCTGGTTCCGGGATTATCCAGCAGATGCCGTTTTCCAAATAACGTCCGTTTTCATCCCGCCCCTGCCGCTTTAGGCTTGCGCAGCCGGGCAATTCAGTGTATATAGATTCTTTTTTTTCAGGCAGCCGCCTGTCGCCAGGCAGCGGTGGCATGGGGCACGTGTCAAGGGGTTGCAGAATGCTGTGACTCCTTTTTTTATTTTTCAACTGACGTTTGCAGGCGGGCGGCTGGGTTCCGTCCGGGGCAGGCCGGGGAAGATCACAGCAGTCAGGAAGCAGAGGAATCAGAGATGAACAAAGATTTGAAATTTGTGCGGAACATCGGCATCAGCGCCCACATTGACTCGGGCAAGACCACGCTCACCGAACGCATTCTGTTTTACACCCAACGCATCCACGCCATTCATGAGGTGCGCGGCAAGGACGGCGTGGGCGCGACGATGGACTCGATGGAGCTGGAGCGGGAGCGCGGCATCACCATCCAGTCCGCCGCCACCTACTGCTCGTGGAAGGACACCAGCATAAACATCATTGACACCCCCGGCCACGTGGACTTCACGGTCGAGGTGGAGCGCGCCCTGCGCGTGCTGGACGGTGCCATCCTCGTCCTCTGCTCGGTGGGCGGCGTGCAGTCGCAGTCCATCACGGTTGACCGGCAGATGACCCGCTACAACGTCCCGCGCATTGCCTTCATCAACAAGTGTGACCGCACCGGTGCCAACCCAGAGCGCGTTGTCCGTCAGCTCCGCGAGAAGCTGAACCTGAACGCGGTGATGCTTCAGATTCCCATTGGCCTTGAGGCTGATCTCGACGGTGTGGTTGACTTGGTGACGATGGAGGCGGTCTATTTCGAGGGCGAGCAGGGCCGTGATATCCGCCGCGCCGAGATTCCTGCCAACCTGCTGGAGCAGGCCAAGACCAAGCGCGACGAGCTGCTGGATGCGGTCTCCATGTTCTCGGACGAGCTGATGGAGGCCATGCTGGAAGAAGGCGACATTCCCGTGCAGCTGATCCGCGACGCGATCCGCAAGGGCACGCTTTCTCTGCAACTGGCTCCGGTGATGATGGGCTCCGCCTATAAGAACAAGGGCGTGCAGGAGCTGCTTGACGGCGTGAACATGTATCTGCCCAGCCCGACTGAGGTGGAGAACATCGCCCTTGACCTCGACAACAACGAGGCCGAGGTCAAAGTCAGCAACAACCCGGCTGATCCGCTGGTGGCGCTGGCCTTCAAGCTCGAGGACGGACGCTACGGCCAGCTCACCTATGTCCGCACCTATCAGGGCGAGATTAAGAAAGGCGACTTCATCGTCAACTCGCGCACCGGCAAAAAGGTCAAAGTGGGCCGTTTAGTGCGGATGCACGCCAATGAGATGGAGGAGATTGACGAGGCTGGCTCCGGCGACATCATCGCCCTGTTTGGCGTGGAGTGCGCTTCCGGTGACACCTTCTGCGGCGGCAACATCAACTGGTCTATGACCTCAATGCACATCCCGGCCCCGGTTATTTCTTTGGCAATCAAGCCGAAGGACACCAAGGCCCAGGACAACATCTCCAAGGCCCTGAACCGCTTCTGCAAGGAAGACCCGACCTTCAAGTCCTTTGTGGATCATGAGACCGGCGAGACCATCATCTCCGGCATGGGCGAGCTGCACTTGGACGTGTACATTGAACGGATGAAACGCGAGTACAAGGCCGAGGTTGAGGTCGGTGCGCCGCGTGTCGCCTACCGCGAGGCCATCACCCAGCGGGCAGACTTCGACTACACCCACAAGAAGCAGACCGGCGGCTCTGGTCAATTTGGCCGGGTGGCGGGTTACATGGAGCCAATGGAAGAGGGCAACTACGAATTTGTTGACGAGATCGTCGGCGGCTCCATTCCCCGTGAGTTCATCCCCTCCTGCGACAAGGGCTTCCAGGCTTCAATGGACAAGGGTCTGCTCATCGGCGCACCAATCAACGGCGTGCGCATGGTGATCAACGACGGCAGCTACCATACGGTTGACTCCTCGGACATGGCCTTCCAGCAGGCGGCGAAAGGCGCGTTCAAAGAAGCCTACCGCAAGGCAGGCGCGGTGATCATGGAGCCGATCATGAAGGTGGCAGTGGAAGGGCCGTCCGAGTTCCAAGGCTCGATCATGGGCAGCCTGAACCAGCGGCGCGGCATGATCGTCGGCACCACAGAGGAGGCCAGCTACACGGTGGTCGAGGCGGAGATGCCGCTGTCCGAGATGTTCGGCTACTCCACTGTGCTGCGTTCGCTGACCCAAGGCAAGGCGGAGTTCACGATGGAGTTCGCCGCCTACCGGCAGGTGCCGAAAGGCGTGGCCGAGCAGCTGATCAAGGACTTTGAAGCCTCCAAGAAGAACTGACACACACCACCACGAGGTGCATTATGGGATATGAGCCATTAGTCAAGCAGAACCCCCTGAGGGTGCTGAAGCTGACCGGAAACGACAAGAAGATGGGCCTGATCATGGCCCGTGCGGGCATCGGCAAAACCGCCCTGCTGGTGCAGATTGCGCTGGATGCGATCCTGCGCGGCAAGCGGGTGCTGCATATCAGCGTCGGCGAGAGCTTGGACAAGACCAAGCTCTGGTACGACGACATGCTTCAGGCTGTGCTGAACGACTGCCCGGTGGCCAAGCCGCACGAGCTGATTGACATGGTGCGGCAGCATCGGATGATCATGACCTTCAAGGTCGGCGGCTTTGACCGCGAGCGGCTGGCCGAGCGGCTGCACGACCTGATCGAGCAGCACATTTTCACGCCAGACTGCGTGGTGATTGACGGCTTTGACTTTGCCGCCGCTGATCATGCCAAGCTGGAAGGCATCCGTGCGCTGATGGAGGAGCTGAAGCTGCAAACCTGGTTCTCCGCCACCAGCCACCGCGACGATGCCCGCGTGTCGCCGTCCGGGGTGCCTGCGCCCTGTCATGAGATGGATGACCTCTTTGAGACCGTGGCCCTGCTCAAGTCGTATCAGGATCACGTCCAGTTAGAAATCCTCCGCGACGGCGGCAAGAAGGCGGAGGAGAACAGCCATCTCCGTCTTGATCCTGCCACCATGATGGTCAAGCAGGCATAGCCAATCCACGCCTGCTCCTTCGCCGAAGGTCTCAAAGATCATCGCCGATGTTCAGCCGGACCTTCGCCGAAGGTCTCAAAGATCATCGCCGATGTTCAGCCGGACCTTCGCCGAAGGTCTCAAAGATCATCGCCGATGTTCAGCCGGACCTTCGCCGAAGGTCTCAAAGATCATCGCCGATGTTCAGCCGGACCTTCGCCGAAGGTCTCAAAGATCATCGCCGATGTTCAGCCGGACCTTCGCCGAAGGTCTCAAAGACCATCGCCGATG
>NZ_JBLWEP010000024.1:0-20944 GCF_048287355.1 Candidatus Electronema sp. TJ | reverse complement strand
CCAACGATGATCAGCACTGCTGGGCAGGCCGGTAGTCCATCAGCCGCTGCACAGGCTGGAAGCCTGCGCTACTGATCAGCCGCCTGATCTCCTGCTCCGAGAGGCGGAAGCTCACGCCTGCGGCAGCAACAACATTCTCCTCAATCATGGTTGAGCCGAAGTCGTTCACCCCGAAAAAGAGCGAGACCTGCGCGATCTTCGGCCCCTGCGTCACCCAGGAAGCCTGGATGTTGGCGAAGTTGTCCAGATAGATGCGGCAGAGCGCAAGCATACGCAGGTAAGCGTAGCCGGAGGTCTTCTCGGTCTCGGCCAAGGCGGTGTTGTCTGGCTGGAACGGCCAGGGGATGAAAGCGGTGAAGCCGTGGGTCCGGTCTTGCAGGCTGCGCAGCCGCTCCAGATGCTCCAGCCGTTCCTCCCAAGTTTCGATGTGGCCAAACATCATCGTCGCGGTGGTGCGCATTCCCAGCCGGTGCGCCTCCTCCATCACTGCAATCCATTCGTCCGCCGAGCACTTGCGCGGCGCGATCTGCTGCCGCACCCGGTCGGCAAGGATTTCCGCGCCGCCGCCGGGCATGGAGTCCAGCCCCGCCGCCAGCAGCCGCTCCAGCACTGTCCGTGTCGGCAGGCCGGAGAGCTGGCTGAAGTGGCAGATCTCCGGCGGCGAGAAGCCGTGAATATGGATGCCGGCAGCCTTCATCCAGCGCAGCATGTCCTCGTAGAAATCCAGCGGCAAACTCGGATGCAGCCCGCCTTGCAGGAGTATCTGCGTACCGCCCAGCTCCTTTGTCTCTTCAATCTTGCGCAGCAGCTCCTCCTTGCTCAGGACATAGCCCTGCGGGTCTTCCGGGGCCTTGAAGAAGGCGCAGAACTTGCAGGCGGAGATGCAGATGTCGGTGTAGTTGATGTTCCGGTCAATCACGTAGGTGACGACGCGCTCTGGGTGAAGCCGCCTGCGCACTGCGTCGGCAAGAAAGCCGAGCTGATGCAGGTCTGCCTCCGCTGCGAGACGGAGGAAGTCTGCTCCGCTGAGGCGTGCTCCGGCAAGGATTTGGTCGGCAACTGCTTGCATGGTCATGATATTCGTCGTCGGGGGAATGGCTGAGCGGGAGCGGCTCAATTGCGGATCATGGTGAAGCGCAGCGGCGCATGCTTGTTAATCAAATCGAATGCTCGTGCTGTCGCTTGCAGAGTTATTCTTTCTTTATCGACGCGTTCTTGATATGCCTGAAAGCTGTCAAGGCATCGAGGATGAAATCAAACGTTCCTGCCGATCCATTATAATGGTAGACATGCTCCTTTCTCATGACAAGCTCGCCTATATGCACAGGAGAGAAATCTGGATCAGCGCATGAGAGCTGTATCCACTCGCCCTGCTTTCTTTGAAAGCGGCCTTGCAGCGGCTCTATATCATAGTTTGCTATCTGGGTATCTGTTGCTCGCCAGGTATTGTAACTTCCATGACCAACCAAGACAATACTCTGATACTTGTCATCTGATATAATGCTCATGAAGTCTTCTTTTGTGGCATTGAAGAAATAGTCTATCTTCTCTCCTCTTGCATTAAAATATAAAGTCCATGCCGGGTAGCTCCCCAGAAAAGCAAGCGGAGGTGCCCAGTAGTCGTGATCCGTCAAGGCGTGCGCGGACAGCAATACTGCGGCATATTTATCTGTTTTGGTGAACAGATTCGAGAAGAATGCGACTGCCGTTATGGGCAAGTATGCAGCAAAGATAACGAGGAAGTATTTTGCTAAGTGCCGTAATCCGACATTGCCGAACTTCTTCTTGAAGAGAAGATGATATATATTCATGTATAGAGCATCTTGTCACAACAAGAAGAAGCAGAGTGATATTCAGAATGAGAAAACTTTCTCACAACTCAGGCATTTTCCCCTTCACCCGTTCCCGCCGATTCTATTTGAAGAGACACCATATCAATGACAAAACAATTAGAAAAATAACAGCATAGACACATCGTTGAAGTCCATTCTTAGGTACACTGTATTGGGTTCTATTAGGTTCGGGTTGCAGTTGTACAAAAGGAGCGGTGAAAGCCGGAGAGCTTCCACATTCATGTTTACCGCTTCCGTCTAATTCAAATGGCAGCCATTGGCCGTTATCCATTTGAGCCATACGAATACGCTGACCGCAATATTTACAGTCTCTTGTATAGGGCTTGCCCATTTTACTTTCTCACAGCTCCGGCATATTTCCCTTCACTCCCGCCCGCTGCTCCAGATTCCATGCCGCCCGAAAGAGCGCGGCCTCATTGAAATGGCTGGCCTGCATCTGCATTCCAATTGGCAGCCCTTCTGAAGAGAAACCGCAGGGCACAGACATGCCTGGAATGCCTGCAAGATTGGCGGAGATAGTTAGAATGTCGGAGAGATACAAGGCGAGCGGATTATCCGCTTTCTGGCCAAGCGGCCACGCTGGAGTCGGCGTAACCGGCGAAACCAGCACGTCACAGGCGGCAAAGGCCTTGACGAAATCCTCGCGAATCAGCGTCCGCACCTGCGAAGCCTTTTTGTAATAGGCATCGTAATAGCCAGCAGAAAGCGCGTAGGTGCCGATCAGGATACGCCGTTTGACCTCATCGCCAAAGCCCTGCGAGCGGGTCTGCCGGTACATGTCAATCAAGCTGTCCGCCGCTGCCCGCTTGCCGTAGCGCACGCCGTCGTAGCGGGCAAGGTTGGAGCTGGCCTCTGCCGAGGCGATCAAATAATAGACAGCCACGCAGTATTCGGTGTGCGGCAGCGAGACCTCGACCAGCTCCGCGCCTGCGTCTTTGAGCATGGAGATTCCGGCCCGGATGCTGCGCTCAACTTCCGCGTCCAGCCCTTCGCCAAAATATTCGCGAGGAATGCCGACACGAAGGCCAGCCATGCCGTCCTGCAAGGCCGCGCTCCAGTCTGGCACTTCCAGTTTGGCCGAAGTGGAGTCGCGCTGGTCATGCCCGGCAATGACCTGCATCATCAGGGCGCAGTCGGCCACGTCTTTCGTCAGCGGCCCGACCTGATCGAGTGAAGAAGCAAAGGCAACCAAGCCGTAGCGCGAAACCCGGCCATAGGTGGGCTTCATGCCGACCACGCCGCAGAGCGAGGCGGGCTGGCGAATAGAGCCGCCGGTGTCCGAGCCAAGCGAGGCCAGACATTCGCCAGCCGCCACCGAAGCTGCCGAGCCGCCGCTGGAGCCGCCAGCCACATAGCCGAGCTTCCACGGATTGTGCGGAATCTTGTCCTTGTAGGCGCAGTTCTCGTTGGTGGAACCCATCGCAAATTCATCCATGCTGACCTTGCCCAACAGCACTGCGTCTTCAGCCAGCAGCTTTTCCACCACGGTGGCGTTGTAGGGCGGAATGAAGCCTTCCAGCATCTTCGAGCCGCAGGTTGTGGGCATGGTTGCGGTGCAGAGCACATCTTTGACCGACAGCGGCAAGCCGCAGAGCATTCCGCCTTGGCCTTGCGCCAGCTTTTTATCCGCCGCTTCCGCCGCCGCAACAGCCTGATCTTTATGCAGGCTCAAATACGCCCTGACCGAGCCTTCCACCTGATCAATCCGAGCCAGCACCGATTCCGTGAGAGCAGCGGCAGTGATTTCCCGCGCCGCCAGCTTCTGCTGCGCCTGCCGCAGGGTGAGTTTGTAAAGGTCCATTATCGCCCCAAATGACATGGGCGGCTTTTGCGACCGCCCTTTGTTATCAATCTCATGAGAAATCCAGCAAAAGATGCCTCAGCCCTTCTTGGCCGGAGCCGCCTGCTTTTCTTCCGCCGGAGGCATGGGCAGGATGTAGCCGCGCTGCACTTTGATGCGCACATTGTCGGCAATTTCCAAGGTGACAGCGGTGTCAGTCAGGCCGGTGATAGTGCCATGCACTCCGCCGCCTGTCATCACCTTCTCGCCTTTTTGCAGATTGCTGAGAAAGCTCTGCTGCTCCTGCGCTTTTTTCTGCTGCGGGCGGATGAGCAGAAAATAGAAGACCACAAAAATAAGGATGAGCGGGACAAACTGGCCAAAGGAGGCAAAGCCTCCTGCTGCCGGTGCTGCTGCGGATTGGGCGTAGGCTATTCCAGCCATTCAGGTTCTCCAGATGAAGGTTGAAAATCAGCAGGTTGACTGCTGCGAAGCATAGCAGGCCGCGCCAAACAGCCCGATTCGCTCATCGCGGATCAGCGAAACCGAGATATGGGCCAGCACGTCCTGCACTGTGTCTGAGCCTTGCAGAAATTCGTTTCTGAAGGCATCGTTGTCTACTAAGAAAGGATTCTTAATCGCCACGCCGCCGGAGATGAAAAGCTTGCCGCCACCGGCTAAAGTAGTCAAGACATAATTGCGGCAATCTCTGGCATAAAACTTTGCGAACCACTGCGTTGTTTCTGATGCGGCATCAATTTCAGCAGCAACCTCGCTGGGAGATATCTCTTTTCCAGTGATAAAGTGATGCAGCAGGGAAAGTCCACTGCCAGAAACCACATTGTCGCCAACGGGATGCGTTATTCCGGTTTGCTGAACAATGAAAGCGCGGTATCGCTGCTCGAATTCTTCCGCCGTGAAAGGAAAAGGAATCTGTCCAGATTCAGAAGGAAGATGCAGATAGTCTCCTTGCGCTGTTTTTTTCAGCGTGCCGTGGCCAAGTCCTGTTCCTGCGCCGACAATCGCAATATCATCCCGCGTCTGTTCTGTTTTGATTAACGGCAGCGCGTTGGCCACCGCTTCGGTAAGACAGCCGTAAGCTTGGGCTGTGAAATCGTTGATGAAGGAAATTTCTGTATCAGGGTAGAGTTTCTTCAGGCTGGATTTGCTGATCTCCCATTTTATATTTGGGAAAGAGAGCACATCTGCTGGAGTCACCGGGCCAGGAATGGCGAGAACAAATTTGCTGTGCTGCTGCACGTCAAATTGGCCGCCGTTTTTATTCAGCGCGTTCAGCAGTTCCTCGAAGGAATCAAAATCTTTTGTTTTTATAGTTGTCGAACTTTTAAACAGAAAATTGTTTCCTTCACGCTGAAAACAGGCAAACCTGCTGTTTGTTCCGCCAATGTCTGCTGTTAACGTGGTCATGGCTTGTCGTTTTGTTCGTGCTCTTGCTTTGCCGTAGAAGTTGATGATTTAAAACTCCAACCTAAGAAAATTAAAATAGCTCCACCGATAATTGAGTAAAAAATAGCTATAGGAAACCCCCATTGATCCTTATTATGCGCATTGTAGGCCAATACTACAGACAAACAATAGTATATTAAAAAAAGAACATAGAAAGAAATAGCCAAAAAAACATCAACTAATCTTTTTTCTTTGATGCCACAAATATTTTTTCCAGATTCAAGCCATCCCTCCCAGTGTCTCTGGCTTGTATTGCATTTTTTACATTTAAAGCAAGGTTCTATATTTTCCTTAATGAATTGTCCGCAGCGCATCAAAGCTCTTGTTTCTGACAAGAAAATCAAAAGAAAAGTACAAATGATGATAGGAAGAGATGCTCTTAATATTTTTAAATTTTCATAATTTTCTGCTAAGAAATAAGATGAAGGCAATCCTATTATACCTAACATCGCAAGCTGAAAAATACGAGCTTTCGTTTCTTTTACTTCTTCTCGTAAAGTTTTATATTGTTCTATCAAGAAATCATTTTGTTCATAGTCTTCTTGACCGTTATCGGTTTCGACTGCTGGCTGATTATTCTGCTTCATGGTGTTTTACTCCTAGTTATTCTCTATAGCTAAAACGCCTTCCCTCCACAAACCGATCTTCCGCAATCACCTGGCGCATCTCCGTCATCAGCGAGGAATCTCCTGCTTGGCAGCCTCGTGAGATTTCCCGCTCCGCTTGAAATGACACGAGGATTAGCCAAATTATCCTGCTCTGGCTCTACGAGCGCGGCAGCTGTTGCTCAGGCCAGCCGTTTATCTTTCAGACAGGCCGCCTATAATTT
This sequence comes from Candidatus Electronema sp. TJ, assembly GCF_048287355.1. Taxonomy (NCBI): domain Bacteria; kingdom Pseudomonadati; phylum Thermodesulfobacteriota; class Desulfobulbia; order Desulfobulbales; family Desulfobulbaceae; genus Candidatus Electronema; species Candidatus Electronema sp. TJ. The sequence goes on along the minus strand of NZ_JBLWEP010000024.1, from coordinate 15,015 downwards.
CCTGCGCCTCAATTCAAACTTGGAATGCGGCACCCGTCAGATAGATACGCCGTTTCATCTTTCAGACAGGCCGTCTATAATTTCCTGCGCCTCAATGCAAACTTGGTTTGAGGCGTTTGAGACTTGGGATGCGGCATCTGTCAGATAGACAAGCCGTTTCATCTTTCAGACAGGCCGTCTATAATTTCTTGCGCCTCAATGCAAATTTGGTTCAAGGCGTTTCAGACTTGGGATGCGGCATCCATCAGATAGACAAGCCGTCTATATTTCTGCGCCTTAATGCAAATTTGGTTTGAGGCATTTCAAACTTGGAATGCGGCATCTGTCAGATAGATACGACGTTTATCTTTCAGGCGGGCCATCTATATTTCCTGCGCCTCAATGCAAATTTGGTTTAAGGCGTTTCAGACTTGGAATGCGGCATCCGTCGGACAGCCAAGCCGCCAGAATTTCTGTCATTCTGAGCAAAACAAGGAATCTCCTGCCCGTCTGCCTTGCGGGATTTCTTGCTCCGCTCGAAATGACACGAGGAATGGTCAGATTATCCTGCTTCAGCTGCAAGGCGAGAATCTCGCTGGATTTGAAAGAAATGGCACAGGCGCAGCGTTCGTCCGCCGGCCCCTGATCTTCCCGACAGCAACTGTTTTTTATAACAACTCTGCCGCTTGAAGTAAAGAGCATTCCATTGCGGACGGGATGCCGTCTTTATCCAGCCCTTCACCGGCTGTTCCGTCCGCCGTTCGACCCGCAGCCCGACGCAAAGGCCGCCCGCCGGTTTGCCGCTGAATCAAAGTCTTCCGGTTCAGCCTCCTGCCGGGCTGCGGCGATGCAGCGGGACATGGCGGCGTACATCTCCTGAGCATCAAAGGGCTTGCCGATGTGGTCGCTCATGCCTGCGGCCCGGCTCTTCTCTCGGTCGTCGGCCATGACATTGGCGGTCAGGGCGATGACCGGCAGACGTTTGTGCTGCGGCTGCTTCCTTATTGCAGCGCAGGCGGTGTAGCCGTCCATCACCGGCATCTGGATGTCCATCAGGACGCAGTCGAAGCTGCCGTTTTCCAGCTTTTTCAGGGCCTCCGCGCCATTGCTGGCAATGGTCACTTTGATGTCCTTGCGGCAAAGAAGAATTTTCGCCAGCTCCTGATTGAGCAGGTTGTCTTCGACCAGCAGCACCTTTGTTCCGTGCAGAATGGAATAGTCCAGCTCCTCGTTCTCTTCGTCGCTTTCTTTGCTTTGAGGCGGCGCGGCCTCAAAGGGCAGGATGAACGAGAAGCGCGAGCCTTGGCCCACCTCGCTGTCCAGCCAAATGCGCCCGCCCATCAGCTCGACAAGATTCTTGCTGATGGAGAGGCCGAGACCAGTGCCGCCGAATTTGCGGGTGGTGGAGCTGTCCGCCTGGCTGAACGACTGAAAGAGCTTGGCCTGCTGCTTCGGGGTCATGCCGATGCCGGTGTCGGCGACGCAGAATTGCAGCAGTATCCGTCCCTCTTCCTGGCCAGCCTGCTCCTGCTCCAGCAGCCCAACGCTGACTTTCACTCCGCCCTGGCTGGTGAATTTCACCGCGTTGTTGCCAAGGTTGATGAGAATCTGACCGAGGCGGAGCGGGTCGCCTTTGAGCCGGGCCGGAACAGTGTCAGCCACCTCAATGTCAAGTTCCAGCCCCTTCTCTTCAGCCTTCATGCCGATGATGTCGGCAAGGGTGTCAAAAACCTTTTGCAGACAGAAAGGTATTTGCTCAATGTCCAGCTTGCCCGCCTCAATTTTGGAGAAATCGAGAATGTCGTTGATGATGCCGAGCAATGACTGGGCGGAATTATGGACTTTCTGGATGTAGTTTTCCTGCTCCGGGGTGAGATCGGTCTCAAGAGCCAAGCCGGACATGCCGATGATCGCGTTCATCGGCGTGCGTATCTCGTGGCTCATATTGGCAAGAAATTCGCTCTTGGCCCGATTGGCCGCTTCGGCCCGTTCCTGCGCCTCTGCCAGCTTCTGAGTGATGAATTCGTATTCGGTGATATCCTCGAGAATGCCGTCTATAGAGAGCAGCGCGCCGCCTGGGCCGCGCACCGGATGCGAGGCGATTCGGATTGTTCGCAGGCTGCCGTCTGGATGGGTGAACTGCATGTCGTGCTGGACAAAGTCGCTCTTGCCCTCGCGGATGCGGGAGAGATGCAGCCGAGCTTGCTCCAGCGACTCCGGCAGCCATTTGATTGTTTCCGTCCAAGAAAGTCCGCCGGTCAGCTCTTCCTTGGCGCAGCCGAAGACTGACAGTGCGCCGTCGCTGGCGTAGGTCCATGCCTCGCAGTCCGGCTTTTGGCTGAAGACCACGAACTTCTCTCCGATGTCGTCCACCAGCCGCTGATATTTCTCTTGGTTTTCCTTGAGCAGCTGCTCCTCGCGCTTGCGTTGGGTGATGTCGCGCACCACTTGGATGATCACCGAGCCATCCTCACTGTCCACGAACCGCGCAGCCGCCACTTCAAAAATCCTGTTGTCCACTTCGCCGGGCAGATAGCAGACTGATTTTTCCTCCTGCAAGGCTTCCCGCACATGCGTCCGGCACCACGGATGATGCCCGTCCTCAGACAGGCCGCAGCAGGAGGAGCCGGTCAAGTCGCCAAACCACTCAATCATCACTTGGTTCATGTAGCGCACCTCGTTGCGCTCGTCCACGATGATCAAGCCCAAGCCGATGCGGGCCAGCGCGTCAATGATCGCCAAGGACTGGGCCTGCGCAATCTTCAGCTCGCTGTTGACCTGCCGCAGCTCTGCAACCCTCGCCTTCAGTTCTGCGGTGCGCTCCCGTATCTGCCGCTCCAGTCCAGCGTTGACCTGGCGGATGGAGCCTTCCGCCCGCGCCAGCTTCCATGCGCTGAAGCAGATGACAGCGGCCAGCAGCACAGCAACGCCCGCAGTTCTTTTGGCAATGCTCTGCCTGATTGCTGAGATGGATTCCGGTGCCGTCCACGAGATTACCTTCCAAAGGCCGCTGTGATCCGGCGGCAGGATGCCGTTTGTATCTTTGAGCGGACAGACCGTGCTCCAGACCCAGAGGCCGTCATTGTCGAGCAGCGATCCCTCTTGTTTTCGGATGATTTCCTGCCAAGATGTCGGCGCAGAAGAGGACAGCAGCGGACTGGGGGCGGCAGGAGAAGGCTCAATCAGCCTTCGTCCTGAGCTGCTGAAGATGGAGACGTGATCTCTGATTTTTGCTGTGCTTTCGGAAAAATCGTGCAGCATATCCTCTGTGGAGCAAGTGAGGATCAGAACGCCCAGCCTGCGGCCCGCCGCATCAATCAGCGGCGCAGCCGCCCGAAGGGTCAGTTCGTCCGATTCCTCCTCCGCGCTGATTTCCGGCTCTGAGAAATAAACCTGCCCTGCCTGCCTTTTGGAAGCCTCGATAAAATCAGGATGGCCAGTCTTGCTGCGCAAAATTTGCGGCGGCATGATCTGCGGGCCGCCGGGCAGATTGTCCACCCAGACCCGCTCCATGCCTGCGCTGTCCACCCAGCGCACCTGCTCATAACTCCGCATCTGATCGTAGATATGCTTGTTGAGCAGGAACAGGACGAATTCATTGCCCAGCCGTCCCAGATTTTCTTCAGTCGGCGCGGCGGCCAGCTCCAGCACCTCCTTTTTTTCAGCCAGATAAAGCAGGTCGGTGCTGACGCTCCGCAGGCTGGCGGTGAGCAGGGCCGCGCCTTGGCCGACATGCAGAGTTTCCTGAGTTTTCAGGCTGTCCAGATCGCTTTCCAGCTCAAGGCTGGCATAGAACCACGCGCCTGCCAGCAGCAGCAGGAGGGCCGGAATTATCCGTTTGACAAAAAGCGCGTCTTGAACACGCCTGACAGCCTGCGCATATATCCGTTTCATCATCCTGTCTTCCATCTGTCCGCCGTTCCGTCTTTATGGCTGAAATAAGCTGCCAGATGAGCAAGATGCACTATGTCATGCTTTGGCAAGGGCCGTCAACACAAATTTCAGCCGCAAACGGCGCGGAGGCACGGCCTGCGGCGGCGCAGGCAAGGCAGCCGCCTGATTGGGAAGTATTTTTTTCCGGCAGTCGGCAGATGGATTTTTTGTTCTGGAAGGAAGGCGCAGCTGGAGCATCATAACATGATTCCCTTGCCCTGCGCCAGATTGTCCGTCCCGCAGGGGCGGACCCCTGTGTCCACCCTGAAGCCCCTGCGGCGCAAAGCTTGCAGGAGAACCATTTCATGCTGCTCCAGCAGTGCATGCGTTGCGCCGTTTTTTCTGCGAATCAAAAGCCCCGCCTTTTGCGAGTCAAAAGGCCTGCCTTTTGGGAGTCAAAAGCTATCCCTTTTGCGGATCAAAAGGGTACCCTTTTGCATGTCAAAAGGGATCCCTTTTATATGGTGAAAGACATGCTGCCTGTTTCAGACATCGAGGCAGGCGCAGAGACCTGCCCCTGCGGCGCAAAGCTTGCAGGAGAACCATTTTATACCGCTTTGGCTGGACACTGCCGCAAGGGCTGGCGGACAGGAGGAATTCAGCTTGTCATGCATGACAAGGCCAGCACCGCCGCCCGCTCGGCGCAGCCAGGCGGGCCGAGCATTTCTGTGACTTCAGCCAGCCCGCGCAGCGTTTCACGGCGGCAGCCTGCATCGTCTATGAGCTGGCGCAGTTTGGCGGCAAGGGCTGCCGGGCTGACTTGGTTTTGCAGCAGCTCCGGGATCACCTCGCGCCTGGCGATCAGATTGACTAAAGAAAAATGGCGGAGATGACGGACGAGCAGGCGGCCTATCCGGTAGGTCCACGGCGAGACCCGGTAGGCGGCGACAGCGGGCACACCAAGGATGGCCAGCTCCAAGGTCACGGTGCCGGACGCGGCGGCGGCTGCGTCGCAGGCGGCCATCAGGGCGTAGCGGTCGTCGTCAACAACGCGGATATTGAGCCGGTTTTGATGCAGAGCAAGGCCGTTTTCCCAAAGCAGCTCCTGAGAGACAGTGGAGGCGCGGGGCAGAAGAAAAAGCCAGTTTCTGCTCTTGTCTTCGGTCGTGAGCAGCTCTGCTGCGGCGAGAAAGTCCGGCAGCAGCGAGCGGATTTCTTTGGCCCGGCTGCCGGGAAGCAGACCGACCACGCGGCAGTCCGGCGCGACATCCAAATCATGCGCCCGGAAGAAGTCGGCGCGGGAGGAGAGGCTTTCCGGGCGCACGGTGTCCTTGAGCGGGTGGCCGACAAAGTCCACGGTCACACCGCGCCGGGCGTAAAAATCCTGCTCAAAGGGCAGAATCACCGCCATCCGATCAGTCAGCCTGCCGATTTTTTTCACCCGCCCGCTGCGCCAAGCCCAGACCTGCGGGCTGATGTAATAGAAAACTGGGATGCCGAGCTTTTTCGCCGCAGCGGCAAGGAGGAGGTTGAAGTCGGGGTAATCAATCAAAATCAACAGGGCAGGGCGGTCAGCCCGCATCCGCTTGATCAGGGCTTTGCGGGCGGCGAGGATATCGCCAAGATGGCTGAACACCTCAGTGATGCCAACCACTGCGATTTTTGAAGCGTCACAGAGCAGCTCCACCCCGGCGGCGGCCAGCTCCCTGCCGCCGAGGCCGGAAAACCGCAATCCGGGCCGCAGCAGGCTCATCGCCTCAACCAGCCGCGCCCCGTGCATGTCACCAGAAGCCTCTCCAGCGACGATCATCACATGCCGCCCTTTCATGACTGCCCGCACCGCTCCTTCCGGCGGCAGCAGACTTCCAGATCAAAGGCGTTCAGCACCCGCAGGTTGCGCTCCCGCTCCGCGCCAACAAGCGGCGGTCGGGGCGGATGCTGCACGGCCAACATCGCCAGACGGGTGCGGTCAGGAATGGCGGACATGCCGACAGCTAAAACCTTGCCTGCCGCCGTCTCCAGCAGTTCAGCATCTCGGCCGTTTGTCACCAAGGCCAGCGGAATGCAGCAGGCTGCATCCAGCACCCGCGCCGCCGCCAAGGCCGGTTTCTCCCGCGTGACCAAGGAGCCAGGCCCATAACGGAGGATCAGCAGCCGCTGGCCGTTCAGCGAGACAGTCAGATCAATGATTGAGCGGACAAAGACGCTGTTGAACAGCGTCTCAATGGCCAAGCGCGGCTCCAGCTCCGCTTTGGCAAAACCCTTCTCCTCAACCAAGAGCCGGGCGAGCTGCTGCCGGAACCGCTCGTCGTCGGTGTCCGGCAGTTCCTCGCCAGTCAAATAGTCCTTCAGGCTGCCGTAAACGAAATGATGGCCGCTTTGGCGCATCAGCTGATCGTGATGCTGTCAAGCAGAGCGCGGTATTCCTCCGCCCGCCGGGCCAGCTCCTCGTCGCTGATGCCGCCCATCTTTACTGGCACCACGCTGTGCACGACAAAAGGCGGCTGCCAGATCATGCCGCAGAGATTGGCGGTCTGCTGGAAGGGACGCAGCAGCTCGCTCATGGTGAAGTTGTTGCGCCCGCCGGAGCGGTAGGCCTCCTGCGGCCCGCCGGTGGTGACTGCTGAGAGCCAGAACTTGCCTTTGAGCTGCTCGCCTGCGCCGGGAGGATAGGCGAAGCCGTATTGCAGCACCTGATCCAGCCATTCCTTGAGCAAAGCCGGGCCGCTGTACCAGCGGACAGGGTGCTGGAACACAATCAGGTCGTGCTCCAGCAGCAGCTTCTGCTCCTGCTTCACGTCAATTTTCAGATCAGGGTATTCCTGACAGACATTGCGGAAGGTGAGATTGGTCAGCTGCCGCGCCGCTTCCGCCAAGGCTTTGCCGCCTCTGGATTGGGCAAAGGTTGGATGGAAGAGGTTGAGCAGAATGCGGGGCTTCGCCATGATGTCCTCCTGAGTGTTAGGATAGGGTCACTCCTTGACGCGGGTGAGATACTCGCCGGAGCGGGTGTCAATCTGGATCAGGTCGCCCTCAACCACAAAGGGCGGCACTTGCAGCTGGTAGCCGGTCTCCACGGTCACCGGCTTGGTGTCGGTGCCTGCGGTGTCGCCTTTGGCCCAAGGATCGGCCTGCGTCACCTTTAGGTTGACGAAGTTGGGAATGGTCACGTCGATCGGGCGGCTGCCGCCGAAGAACAGCACGGTCACTTCCATGCTTTCCTTGAGGAAATGGACGTTGTCGCCGAGCTGCTCCTTGGTCAGGAAGATCTGCTCGTAGTTGCTGGTGTCCATGAAGTGATATTCCTCGCCCTGCGCGTAGAGGAACTGCATCTTGCGCTCGTCCAGCTCCGGCTTGTCGAATTTGTCGTTGGAGCGGTAGGTGTTGACGAGCTGGTTGCCGGTGATCAGGCTGCGCATCTTGGTGCGGTAGAGTGCTTGGCCCTTGCCCGGCTTGGAGAACTCGAACTCGGTGACGATGTACGGCTCGCCGTCAATCTGAACTTTCAGGCCCTTGCGCAGGTCTGCTGCTGAGTACATTGGCTTTTTCCTTCGGAAATCTGGGTGAATGAGACGCGCTGCGGAACGCGGCGCACGCAAGGCTGCATGTTACGGGATGAGCCTGTTTTTTGCAACCTTTCCTTGTCTTTTCTTGTCAAGTGCGGGTTCTTCTTTTAAACTGAGAAGCGGTCACAGTTTTTTTCTTTCTCCAACCTTCACTCAGCACAGTGAGCTTCATGATCAAGGCAGGCATCCTCTCTGACACGCATTTGTCCCGTGTGCCCCCCGATTTTTTGGAGGCAGCCTGCCGCTGCTTTGCGGACTGCGAGGTGATCATTCATGCTGGCGACACAGTGGATGTCTTCATGCTTGATGCCTTCCGGGGAAAAACCGTTCACGCCGTGCACGGCAACTGCTGCAGCACGGCCACTCAAACTGTCCTGCCCAAGCAGCTGGAATTCGAGCTGGGCGGCTTCAAGATAGCCCTGACCCACGGCAACCAGTTCGGTCGCCACGGCATGGACATCGAGCCGGGTTTGCTCACTCATTTCCCGGAAGCGGACTGTTTAATCTATGGCCACACTCACAACGCGGTCTGTCGCTGGGACAAAAACAGGCTGATCATCAACCCAGGCTCGTTTCAGCTTAGCAGCCGCTACAGCCATCCCTGCACTTACGCCACGCTGGAGATTAGTGGTGCGGAGCTGCGGGGGAAGATTCACACTCTGCGCTCATGAAAATTCATGCGTGGTGGCGGCTAGAGGAGGACTGGGCCAAAATTGGCGGCGAAAAAATCCGCATCAGATGCTGGGGCGGCTCGGACAGCTCTGCCGAGGACGCTTCGCGGCAGGCTTGGGAGAAAATAGACAGAATCCGGCGCAAGCTCTCCGGCGAGACCGGCCTTTTCGAGGACTATGAGGCGGAAATCCGCGAGGAGATCGTGCGGCGGCTGGACGAGCAAGCTGTGATCACCCGCAACCGCTACGGTGCGCAGGTTCTCAATGTGGCCGATCTGATGATCATGGATATCGACCAGCCGCCGCGCTCCTTCTGGGATATCTTCCGGCGGCGGAATCCGGCGGCGGGCAAGGAGAAAATCATCGCCAAAGTCCGCAGGTTGGCGGAGCCGGAAGTCCGGCGTGGCTGCGCCTTCCGCATCTACGAGACCAGAAACGGCATCCGGGTGATCGTCTTGGGCCGCCGCTCCGATCCTGCCGCAGCGGAGACCGAGGCGATGATGTGGGCCTTCGGCTGCGATCCGCTCTACATGCTCCTCTGCAAAAAGCAGGGCTGCTTCCGGGCGCGGCTCACGCCCAAGCCGTACCGGATGCGGCTGCGCGGGCATCGCGTCAAGCTGCTGCGCAGCCCGGAGGAAGAGGCGCAGTTCCGCAGCTGGCTGGCGGAATACGAAGAGCGGAGCCGCGATTTCAGCACATGCAGGCTGCGGGAGCAACTCGGCGCAGCCTCTTTGCCGGAGACTGTGCTCGTTCACGACGAAATCAGCAGAGCAGACAGCGGCCTGCGGCTGGCCTGAGCTGATCAGATCAATCCAATTCCAGAGCTGCGCTCCTGAAAATCCATGTCCTTTGAACGCTTTGTCAGCTTCCGCTATCTGCGCGCCAAACGCAGGCAGAAGTTCATCTCGCTGATTTCCCTGATCTCGGTGCTCGGCGTGGCGGTCGGGGTGATGGCCCTGATTGTCGTGCTGTCTGTGTACACCGGCTTCACCGAGGGCTTGCGCGACCAGATCATCGGCATCAACGCCCATGTCTTGGTGCAGCAGTTCGGCGACGAGATCGACCGGCCCGCGCCGCTCAAGTCGGCGGTGGAAAAGGTCAAGGGGGTGACAGCGGCCACGCCCTACATCTATGCCCAAGCCCTGATAACCTCCGGCAGCGGCCAGTCGTCAGGCATCGCTGTTCGCGGCCTTGATCCGGCCAGCGCGGGTCGGGTGATCAGCTTGGAAACAAAAATGATCAGCGGCAGCTTGACTGATCTGAGCGGCGAGCAGGAGCTGCCCGGCATCGTGTTGGGCAAGGAGATGGCCGCTCAGCTCCGGGTGCGGCAGGACGGAAAAATCCGCCTGATCTCGCCCAACGGCCCTCTCACGCCGATGGGGGTGATGCCCAAAGTGCAGACCTGCGTGGTCAGCGGCATTTTCGCCACCGGAATGTACGAGTACGATTCGACGATGGGCTTTGTCAGCTTGGACACCGCCCGGCGACTGGCGGGCATAGAAGGCGAGGGCGTGCATGGTCTTGAGGTGCGGGTGGCGAATATTGACAAGGCTGACTTGGCCGCCGCCGCCATCCGTGCTCAGCTTGGCCCGGCCTATTCCGTGCGTGACTGGATGCAGCTCAACCAGAACCTCTTCGCCGCCCTCAAGCTGGAGAAAATCGGCATCTTCATCGCCCTTGATCTGATCATTCTCGTCGCCGCCTTGAACATCATCAGTGCGCTGGTCATGGTGGTGATGGAGAAAAACAAGGACATCGCTATTCTCAAATCCATGGGCGCAAGAACTGGCTCGATCATGCGCATTTTTTTCTATCAGGGGATGGTGATCGGCCTGAGCGGCACCGCGCTGGGAGTCACGCTCGGCCTCAGCCTCTGCGCCCTGCTCAAGCGGTACAAGATCATTGAGCTGCCAAGCAACGTCTATCCCATGTCCACCATGCCGGTGAAAGTGGTGCCGATGGACGTGACTGTGATCGCTGTCTCGGCCATTCTGATCACGCTGGCCGCTACCCTCTATCCTTCTTGGAAGGCATCGCGCATCCGGCCTGCGGAGGCTTTGAGCTATGAATGAGCCGCTGAACATTGCCGATGCTGACTCCCTGCTGCTGCATGCGGTCAACATCCACAAGGATTACGGAACGAAAGAAAATCCGGTGCGGGTGCTGCGCCGGGTGAGCATCGAGGTGGCGCGGGGCGAGATGCTGGCCATTGTCGGCGCATCCGGCTCCGGCAAGACCACTCTGCTGCAAATCCTCGGCAGTCTTGACGTGCCGGACAAGGGCCAGCTTTTCTTTGCAGGCCGCGATTTGCGCAGCCTCTCTGACAATCAGCTCGCCGCACACAGGAATAAAAACATCGGCTTTATCTTCCAGTTCCATTACCTGCTGCCGGAGTTCACAGCCTTGGAAAATGTGATGATGCCCGGCCTGATCGCCCGGCAGCAGGAAGGCAGGCTGAAAGAGCGGGCCAAACGCCTGCTTCAGCAGGTTGGGTTGGGACACCGGCTGGAGCACCGCAGCGGCGAGCTGTCCGGTGGCGAGCAGCAGCGGGTGGCCTTGGCCCGCGCCTTGGTCATGCAGCCTGCTCTGCTCTTGGCCGATGAGCCGACCGGCAACCTTGACTCTGCCAGCGGTCAGCAAGTTTTTGAGCTGCTGACCGAACTCTGCCGCACCCAGTCCATGTCCGTGGTCATGGTCACCCACAACATGGAGCTGGCGGCGGCGATGGACCGCTGCCTGACCCTGAAGGACGGTGCTTTGGCGTGAAAAGCGTTATTTTTCTATCCCGGCCAGACAGAGATATTTCAGCTCTAGATACTCGTCAATGCCGTATTTCGAGCCTTCACGCCCGATGCCGGACTCCTTGATGCCGCCGAAGGGCGCGGACTCGGTGGACATGATGCCGGTGTTGATGCCGACCATGCCGTATTCCAGATTTTCCGCCACCCGCCAGCATTTGCCGATGTCGCGGCTGTAGAAATAGGAGGCGAGACCGTAGGGTGTGCCGTTGGCAAGTGCCACGGCCTCTTCCTCGGTTGCAAACGAGAAGAGCGGCGCGATGGGGCCGAAGGTCTCTTCCTGAGCGATGCGCATGGCTTGGGTCACGTCCAAGAGCACGGTCGGCTCGAAGAAGAAGCCGGTTTTGCCGATACGCCTGCCGCCGCAGCCTAACCGCGCACCTTTGTCCAGCGCATCTTTGACCTGCGTCTCCATGCGCAACACCGCGTTGAGGTCAATCAGCGGACCCTGAGTCACTCCTTCGTCAAAGCCGCTGCCAACCCGGAGCTGCTCCTGCACCGCTTGAATCAGCCGCTCGGCGAATTTCTGATAAATCCCTTTTTGGATGATGAAGCGGTTGGCGCAGACACAGGTCTGACCGGAGTTGCGGTATTTCGAGGCAATTGCCCCGGCCACGGCCTCGTCCAGATCGGCATCATCAAAAACAATGAAGGGCGCATGGCCGCCCAGCTCCAGCGAGACTTTTTTTACAGTGTCCGCACACTGACGCATCAGGATTTTGCCCACCTGCGTTGAACCGGTGAAACTGAGTTTGCGCACCGCCGAATTGGCGCACAGCTCGCCGCCGATCTCTTCCGCTGGGCCGGTGAGGACGTTGAACACGCCAGGAGGAAAGCCTGCCTCCTCAGCCAGCGCGGCCAAGGCAAGGGCAGAGAAGGGGGTCTGGGCCGCAGGTTTGACCACCACAGCGCAGCCAGCCGCTAATGCCGGAGCCGCCTTGCGGGTGATCATGGATGAAGGGAAATTCCACGGTGTGATTGCGGCGCAAACTCCAACCGACTGCTTGAGCACGATGATCCGCTTGCCCGACTGGGCCATCGGAATAGTGTCGCCGTAAACCCGCTTCGCTTCCTCGGCAAACCATTCGACAAAGCTGGCCCCGTAGAGAATTTCGCCCTGCGCCTCGGCCAACGGCTTGCCCTGCTCAGCGGTCATGATCATGGCCAGATCGCGCTGATTGGCAACAATCAGCTCGTGCCAGCGGCGGATGATCCGGCTGCGCTCGTGGGCGGTGCGGTTCCGCCAGCCTGGCCAAGCAGCTTCGGCGGCGGCAATGGCCTGCCGGGTCTCCTCTCGTCCTAAGGACGGCACCGCGCCGAGCAGTTCGCCCGTGGCTGGATTATGCACTTCAATGGTGCGGCCTGTGACTGCGTCTGTCCATCCGCCGCCCACAAAGCAGCGGCTGCGGAGCAGGCTCTTGTTGTTCAAATTCATTTGCGCTTCGGGTTGAGGAATCTCGGAAATCCGGGCGGCGCACGGCGGATGCCGTCGTCCATTCTCTATACAGTGTTTTTTCAGCTTGCTGCGGCCTGCCGTTCCCGCCTCATTCCTTGCTGGGAATGAGGCATCCCAAACGAGAAGCAAGGCGTGCTGCATTCATTTTTTCAGAACATTGCAGCGTTTCAGCCTTCCGGTGTCTCCGCCTTCTTCTGCGGCGCAGGCGCAGTCGGACTGAGCGGCGGCAAGGAGGCATTGCTGGGATAGCTCTTCAACGACACTGTCGGCGCAGGCTGGGCGGTGATTTCCAAATAGGTGGCCCCCACGCCGTCGCGCCAAGAACCGGAGTTGGCGTATCTGCCCTGCTCCAGCTGCAAGATTTTTCCCTGATGGGTGTGCCCTGTGACGACAATTTTCGCTTTGCCCTGAGTCAGCAGCTGCTGCGCGCGCCAGTCGAGATCGGTTGAAGCAACGGCTGTCCTGTACAAACCCTCCAGCCCGTGCAGTCTGAACCAGCGCACCAGCAGGCGGTGGTAATGCTGCCTCACCTCGCCGACAGTCACGCTGCTGCCGCCGGGCAGGAGAATCTGGCTGCTCTCGTTGACAGAAGGATTAACTAATTTGACATACCAAAGCAGCACGTCAACAACACCTTTAATTAAAGAAGAACCGGCGGCGGCCACAACATGCTCAAGAAAAAAATCAAAGCCAAGCAGATCACTCATGCCAAAGCCGGCACGGCGGGACAGATGGCTGAAGCTGAACAACGCGCCGAATTCCGCCTCAATCCGTTGGGAGACCGCCCGCCAGACCTCGTTGCCGCCGCCCGCGCTGGCCACCAAGCGAGTAACGAAATAGCCGAAGGGCAGATTTTCAATCGGATCGCCGGAGATGTCTGGGGCATTGAAGATGTCGACCAAATGCCCATGTTCCAAATGCAGCGCACCGGGATGTCCGGCGTTGTAATAATCTGTTTTGATCCATCTGATCTTCGGGCTGATCAGGTCGAGATCAGCCTGCGTCACGCCCATATCGTGATTGCCGCAGAGATAGCTGACCTGCGGCAGTCTGTCCGCGCATTCCCGCAGCGCGGCGATGACCGAATCCGGGCCGCTGCTCCAGTGCTGGATGATCTGCGCCGCACTCCACGGCATGACATGGATGGGAAACAGCCACAGCTCAAAGATATCGCCCAGCAGCACCAGTTCCCTGACCTTGGCATCATTGGCAGTCTGCTTGAGAAACCCTTTCAGCCGCTCGCCGCTCTGCCGGTTGAACCAGCTCCAGCTTTCCTCATCGCTCAGGTGAGCATCGCTGATGACAACTATTTTCGACTGCTCCATGAATTTTCCTCCTTTTGTCGATGCTGCTGCGCAAAGTGTTTTCAAAAATCCTTTTCGTCCAGACCGCCTGATCTCTGCGCATAAAACTCCTTGCGCCACTCCAAAAAACGGTCTGCTGCAATCGCTTGACGCATCTCCGCCATCAGCGAGCAGTAATAATACAGATTATGCATGCTGTTGAGCTGGTAAGCAAGGATTTCACTGCATTGGAAAAGATGGCGCAGGTAGGCGCGGGAGTAGTTGCGGCAGGTGTAGCAGCCGCAGCGTTCATCCACAGGCCTCTGATCTTCGCGGTAACAGCTGTTTTTTATCACCACTCTGCCGCTGGAGGTGAACAGCATCCCGTTGCGGGCGTTTCGGGTCGGCATCACGCAGTCGAACATGTCAACTCCGCGAAACACGCCCTCGACCAGATCCTCCGGCGTGCCCACACCCATCAGGTACTTGGGATGGCTGTCTGGAAGCAGATGAACAGCCGCGTCCAGCATCGCGTGCATCTGCTCCTTGGGTTCGCCCACAGACAGGCCGCCGAGGGCGTAGCCGTCAAAGCCGATATTGATCAGCTCTTCCGCTGACTGCCGCCGCAGCTCAGAATACATGCCGCCCTGCACAATGCCGAAAAGAAGCTGGCCAGTCCCGCTCTGCGCGGCGCGGCAGCGTTTCGCCCAGCGCGAGGTGAGGGCTGTGGCCTTGGCCGCCTCGTCGTAGCTTGCCGGATAGGGAATGCAGGTGTCCAGCACCATCATGATGTCCGAGCCAAGGGCCTCCTGCACTTCCACCGCCTTTTCCGGGCTGAGGAAAAGCTTGCTGCCGTCAATGTGCGAGCGGAACTCCGCGCCCTCTTCGGTGATTTTGGCCAGCTCTTTCAGGCTGAATATCTGGAACCCGCCGGAATCGGTGAGGATCGGTTTGTCCCAGTGCATGAATTTATGCAGCCCGCCGAAACAGCGGCGGATTAGCTCATGACCGGGCCGGATGAAGAGGTGATAGGTGTTACCGAGAATGATCTGCGCACCCAGCTCCTCCAGATTTTCCGGGGTGACGGCCTTGACCGTGGCCTGCGTCCCGACCGGCATGAAAACAGGAGTGTCAAATGTCCCGTGCAAGGTGGAGACCCTACCGCAGCGGGCCGGGCATTGGGACGATTGATGCAGCAGATCGAAGGGTGAATACGGAGGCATGAATGCGAGACGGAAAAAGGAATGTGACAGGTCTCCTGCATAAGTCAACAACAAGGATTTGCAGCAAGGAACAGTCAGGTTGCAGCGAAGTGCAACCAAGCAAAGGAAGAGTCCTGCTCGGCAGCCAAGAAATTTGGCTCGGCCGGAAAGAAGTCCGGCTTGGCCA
>NZ_JBLWEP010000023.1:0-21477 GCF_048287355.1 Candidatus Electronema sp. TJ | reverse complement strand
GAAACATCCTAGGATGTTTTCCGCCGCCCTTCTCCTTGGCCGTTCCGCGCCCTGCCTGGCTTGACAGCTGTCAGGGCCTGCCTTGCCGCCGCCTGCTCAAGAGCGGCCTTGGGCCACCTCCAAGCCGATTGGCCGCAGATGCTGCTGGAGCATGGAAGAGAAAGGGATTGAGCTGAAGATCAGATGCGGAAGCAGAATTCCTCAAAGACATAAGCCGCTGTCACCGTGGTGATCAGCAGCAGGGAGACGCTGTTGCCAACCATCCCGCATGTCAGCAGACATGGCCCGCAGGCGGCGTGGTTCTGTGCCAGAACAGCAATGCCGATGATGTTGAATGAGGCGATGGCACCTGCTATCAAGCTGATGTCGTGGCAGGTGGGATTCCAGGAGCGCATATGCACCAAACCGAAGAGCTGGAGAACAAGCACGGCGGCTCCGAACAATGTCCAGCTGACAATAACAAGGTGGCTTTTTCTTGGCAGTTTCATCAGGACGTTCTCCTCTGAGCGAAAAGTTGGTCCTCCGCCTGCTGATCGCGCAGAACAATCTTGATCATACAATAGATTATCATTCCGCGCCGGCTTAAGCAATCGAAAACGCCTGTCCTGCTGGCTGCCACAGGGTGACGCTCTTCCCTCCTGGCGCGGAGCCGCTGATCTTTCGCTTGACAAAGCTGGGAGGCTGCTTTACGCTGAAAGGCCAAGCTGCAGACGAGAAAACGCAGCGCGCTTGTCACCGCAACGGAGAGATGTTCATGGAATGGAACCAGGTAGCCGGGCACCCGCAGCTGCAAAACCTGCCTTTCAAGATTGAATTGAACGAATGGGGGAATATTGTCATGAGTCCTGCGTCCAACCGGCACGGCAATCTTCAGGTATGGCTCGCCATGCACCTGATGCGTCTGATGGGGACAGGCGAGGTCTCCGCTCACGTCAGCATCCTCACCGCCAAGAATGTCAAGGTGGCGGATGTCGCATGGGCCTCCGATGCGTTCATGGCCCGGCACGGCTTTGCAACTCCGTACCCTGCTGCGCCGGAACTCTGCGTGGAGATCGTTCCTTCCGGCAGCAGTGCGGAAGAGCTGACCGAGAAGAAGGCGCTGTATCTTGCCAGCGGCGCGAAAGAGGTATGGTTCTGTCAAGAGAGCGGCGATATGGAGTTCTTTGACCAAACCGGCCAGCTGGGGGCTTCCGCGCTCTGCTTCGGCTTTCCCGCAGTCCTTGCCCGACGCAGCCACGCATGAATGCTGCATGTAGCCCCCTTGCCGAGCGGATGCGGCCCCGCTCTATAGCTGATTTCGCCGGACAGGAACACTTAATCGGCAAGGGCAGGCTACTGCATGAGCTGATCAACGGCTACAGGTTGCCTTCGCTGCTTCTCTGGGGGCCGCCAGGCTCCGGCAAGACCACGCTGGCGAACATCCTTGCCAGCAGCGTGCAGGCGGATTTTGTCTTTTTCTCCGCCGTGCTTTCCGGGGTGAAAGAGGTGCGGGAAATCGTGCGGCAGGCTGAGGCGCGTCGGCAGGAGGCGGCCACGGTGCTCTTTGTTGATGAGATACACCGCTTCAGCAAGAGCCAGCAGGACGCTTTTCTTCCGCATGTGGAAAGCGGCCTGCTCACCCTGATCGGCGCGACCACTGAGAATCCCTCCTTTGAAGTCATTGCCCCGCTGCTCTCACGCTGTCAGGTGCTGCTGCTCAAACCGCTGGCTCCTGAGCATATTGTCCAGATCCTGCGCCGGGCTTTGGAAGATGCCAAGCACGGACTTGGCGGGCAAGGACTGACTGCTGATGCGCAGACCCTTGCGCTGATCGCTCAGTTTGCCGAGGGCGATTGCCGCCGTGCCCTCAACTGCCTGGAAACAGCAGCGGCCTTGGCCTTGAAGGACGGCGCGGGTCTGATCAGCAAGGAGCTTGTCGCCGAGGTGCTGCAAGAACGGACGCTGCGTTATGACAAGAACGGCGAGGAGCATTATAACCTCATCTCCGCCCTGCACAAAAGCCTGCGCGACAGCGACCCGGACGGAGCTTGCTACTGGCTGGGCAGGATGCTGGCTGGCGGCGAAGATCCGCTATACATCGCCCGCAGGCTGATCCGTTTTGCCAGCGAGGATGTGGGCATCAGCGATCCAAGGGCCTTGGAAGTGGCGTTGAGCTGCCGTCAGGCATATCACCTGCTTGGCTCGCCGGAAGGAGAGCTTGCCTTATATCAGGCCGCAGTGTATCTTGCCACCGCGCCAAAGAGCAACGCCTTGTATATGACCGAGAAGAAGGTGCGGGCATCCATCAGGCAGAGCGGCTCGTTGCCGGTGCCGCTGCATCTGCGCAACGCACCGACCAAGCTGATGCAGGACATCGGCTATGGCAAAGGGTATGAATACGCGCATGATCAGCAGGATGCCTTGACCACGCAGGAGCATCTGCCAGAGGAGCTGTCGGGCAAAACCTTCTACCAGCCTACAGAGCGCGGCTATGAAGCGGTGGTAAAGGAGCGGCTGATCAAATGGCGGGAGATGCTGCGGCAGCGGGCAGGAAAGCGGCGCGGCTGAATTCACCTATCAAGCATTTTCTTTTTTCCGATGACCGAGCACATCCCAGAGGATTTCCGTCTCTCCGCCTACGACTATGCCCTGCCCGACGAACTGATTGCCCAGCGTCCTGCTGACCGGCGTGAGGCATCCAGACTGCTGGCTTTGCATTGCGCTACGGGAAAGACAGAGTTCCGCCGCTTCGATGAAGCAGGCGCGTTCCTCCGGCCCGGCGATCTGCTGGTGCTGAACAACACCAAGGTTTTTCCGGCCCGTCTGCTTGGCAGCAAGGCCAGCGGCGGCAGGGTTGAGCTGCTGCTGCTCCACTTCCCTGAAGCGCAGCAGGCAGGCGAGGCTGCCGCTCTGGCTCTGCTCCGCAGCTCGAAGCGGCCCAAGCCCGGCAGTCTGCTCCACTTTGCCGATGATCTCCAAGCCTGCGTGGAAGAGCTGATGGAGGATGGCAAAGTCCGGGTCAGGCTGATCTATCCGCCTGCCGCTGATCTGGCCTTGCTGCTGGAGCGGCACGGACAGCTGCCCCTGCCGCCCTACATCAGAAGACCAGAGGGCAGCACTCCTGAGGATGCGCTCCGCTATCAGACTGAGTATGCCAGACATGTCGGCTCAGTGGCGGCCCCCACTGCCGGGCTGCATTTCAGCCGCAGCCTGCTGGCCAAGCTGGAAGGACAGGGTGTGCGGCAGGCCGCTGTGACATTGCATGTTGGTTACGGCACCTTTGCTCCGGTGCGCTGCGAGGACATCCGCCAGCATGAGCTGCACAAGGAGTTTGTCCGTGTTCCAGCAGAAACAGCTGAGGCGGTGAACGCAACACGGGCTGCGGGCGGCAGGATATGGGCGATCGGCACCACCACCGCCCGCACCTTGGAATTCGCAGCGAAGCGGACTGGAAAGCTGGAACCGCTGGAGGGCCTCTGCGGCCTGTATATCTGTCCGGGCTGGCAGTTCAAGGCGGTGGACAACCTGATCACCAACTTCCATCTGCCGCAGTCCTCGCTGCTCTTCCTGGTCTCCGCCTTGGCAGGACGCAAGCAGCTTTTAGCCGCCTATGCCGAGGCCGTCGCGCAGCAGTGCCGTTTCTTCAGCTACGGCGACGCGATGGCGGTCATCGCTCAAGAATAGCCCTCCTCAGAGCTTGTCATCCTCCAGCACCTGAAAGGTGACATCCCTGCCAAACTCGCTGCTGACCAAGAGGGGGTCATCAGCCTGATAGAGCAGCGCGGTCTGGAGAAAGAGGAAGCTGTCGTATTCCATCTCGGTGAATTCGATCGCTATGTTTTCTCCGTTGATCCAGACCACTCTGCCTTTGGCTTGGAACTCCACCGCCGGGCCGACAGTCCCGGCCTGCCGCAGCTCGACCTTGCAGGAGTCGCCCTCATGCTGCTCGAACTGCCCTTTGACGCAGATGCCGCCCAAGCTCAGGTTGCAGATGCTCTGCTCATACTTCTTCGCCCCGAAGTCCAGCAGCACATCCTGCTCAAAATTGATCCGGGTGAACCGGCGTATGCCTACGGTGTTTGCCATGTCCTTGCCCTGCTGAAGGATTGGTTGGAATGAAGCTGCGCCGCGCCGACAGCGGCGGAGCAGAGCCGCCTCAGATCAGCTGTGCTGATGATGAAGGGCGGCATCAGATAAATCAGTCTGCCAAAGGGCCGGAGCCATACGCCCTGCCCGGCAAAGAACTCCTGCAAGGCGGCGGTGTCCACAGGCTGCCGCAGCTCAATCACCCCGATTGCACCCAGCACCCGCACATCAGCGACGCTGTCCAAGCAGCGGGCTGGCTCCAGCTCCTGCCGCAGCTGACGCTCAATGGCCGCAACACGTTCCTGCCAGCCGCTTTCCATGAGCAGCGTGAGGGATGCTGCTGCCGCCGCGCAGGCCAGCGGGTTGGCCATGAAGGTGGGGCCGTGCATGAACAGTCCCGGTCGGCCTTCACTGCCTTCAGAGACAGTGCGGGCGACATGGTCCGTGCAGAGCGTGGCGGCCAAGGTCATGCAGCCGCCGGTCAGGGCCTTGCCGATGCAGCAGATGTCTGGGCTGACTCCAGCATGTTCAGCGGCGAACATGCTACCGGTGCGGCCAAAGCCAGCAGCGATCTCGTCAAAGATCAGCAGGACATCAAACGTGTCGCAGAGCTGGCGCAGCTCGCGCAAATACTGGGGATGATAGAACCACATCCCGCCTGCGCCTTGGAATATCGGCTCAATGATCACCGCCGCAACCTCATGGCGATGCTGCTCCAAGAGCGCGGCCAGCTCCGCTGTGTCCTCAGGCTGCCAGTCCTCCTCAAAGCGGCATTGCGGGCGCGGAGCAAAGAGCTGCTGCGGCAGAACGCGGCTGAAGAGGCTGTGCATTCCCTCTGGATCGCAGACCGACATGGCCAAGAAGGTGTCGCCATGATAGCCGCCGCGCACAGTGAGGAAACGGCATTTCTCCGGCAGCCGCCGCGCCAGCTGAAACTGAATCGCCATCTTCATCGCTGCTTCCACAGCCACTGAACCAGAGTCGCAGTAGAAGATCTTTTCCAGCCCGGCAGGCGCGAGCTTCAGCAGCAGACGGCCCAGCGCAACCGCAGGCTCGTGGGTCAGGCCGCCGAACATGACATGAGCCATTTTCTCCGCCTGAGCGCGGACAGCAGCGATGATTGCCGGATGGCTGTGTCCGTGCGCCGCTGTCCACCACGAGGACACGCCGTCAATCAGCTCGCGCCCGTCGCGCAGACGGATGCGTGCGCCGCTGGCTGATTCCGCCAGCAGTGCCAGAGGCGGCTCAGTCATTGAGGCGTAGGGATGCCAGAGATGCTGACGGTCAAAGGCGGCGATGTCGGCGGACGCTGAAAGCATGGCTGCATAATTCTGAAACATGATTAATCAGCACAGCATAACTCTTGCGTGAACGATGCGCAAGAGAATGCTTCTGTTCTCCAGCAGAACCTGCCTGATTCTGTTGCACAAAAAGAAAGGCCGCTTTCCCAGAGGAAAACGGCCTGCTCAAAGCGGCGGACACTGCTGGCGTGTTACCGCTGCCCGCCAGTTGGGGCGGCTGCTCCGGCTTGGGCTGCGGCCTGCGCCTCAAGCACTTTCTTCAGTTTGTCCAGCTCCGCAATTTCCTCTGCTGTCAGCGGTTCAGGAGAAGGACAGCGCTTGTCAGTCTTTTGCAGAGCGGTGGTGAGCACTGCGCTGTTGATGCCGCCGGGGAAGGTGATCGGCGGGCAGCCATGCCCTTTCTCGCAGACCATGTCCCATTTGGGGGCAGCCTGGCTGTGGCAGGATGTGCAGGAGCCAAACATGTTCCGCACCGGCTCAAAGCCGCGCTGTTTGATCTTGGCACCGTCGGCAGTCACATCCAGCATGAAGAATTCCCAGTCGTTGCTGGCAGGATTGGCCCCTTTCTCGCGCTTCACCATCACCTCGCCGGGGAAGAGCTGGAGCAGCGAGCCAGGAGGATACGTGCCGCCGTCCGAGGACTTGGCAACTGCCAGGGTGCCGTTCAAATCGCCGAGCAGGTTGTCCACATACATGCTGCGCACCTTTTCCATCTTGTGCAGACAGCGGAATGAAGCATCCGTGACCTCGACCTTCTTGCCGCCGGCCTCCGCAAGCGGGGCAGCCGAAACAACTGCGCCAGCCGGAGTGAATGGTGCCGCAACAGATGCGGCAGGCTTGCTGTCCTTGCCGCCTGCTTCTGCTGCCGTGCTGCCGCCAGCCACGCTGAACGCCAACGCCAAGACGCTGAACAGCGCTGCCTTTTTCACAGTGATGACCATTTCCTCTGCTCCTCCTTTCCGGGTTTGCTCCGTCATCGGCAATATATTTGCCGGACACAATGTTAACTGAATATCCCACAAAGCAGCGCGGTGTCAAGCCCGGCAGGCAGAAATCAGGATCATGGGATTTCCGCCGCCTGTTCAGCTTGGCGGCAAGCCATGTCAGTCAGCCGGTTCCGCCTTTGTCTGCGCCGCAGCAGCCAGAGGGCGCGTCAACGCCGCCAATGCCTTGATCTCCGCTTCGCAGGCGGAAAAACGAGCCGCAACCGCCTCTTTTCCTCGCGCCGCTGCTGTTTTCGCGCTCGGAAACGCCGTTTTTCCGGCTCAGAATGCCGCATTCCCCTCTGGCAATGCCTCATTGCCAGCAAGGAATGTCACGTTTCACTCTGGCAATGGCTCATTGCCAGAGGGGAATGACCCGTTGCCAGCTGGCAATGCCTCATTGCCAAGAGGGAATGCCTCATTGCCAGCAGGGAATGCCACGTTTCACTCTGGCAATGAGCCATTGCCAGAGGGGAATGACCCATTGCCAGCTGGCAACGCCTCATTGCCAGCGAGGAATGAGGCATTTCCAGCCTGCTGCGGAGCGTTTTCCGCCGTCCGGTCCTCGTCTTCAGCGAGGAGCGTCATAAACATGACGCTGATCTGTCCCTTCCGGCCGAAGGGAGGAATCTCCTGAAGAGCTGGGGATTTCCCGCCGCGTTCGAAAGGACAGGCCGCTTGAACAAGAAGAACAGGTGGAGTTTTGAGAAGCGCTGAGCCGGCTCAGATGCGTCCGGCAAGAAAGGCGGGGATATCCTCCGGCTTCAGGCAGCATTCCTCAAAGCCCAAGGACTTGATTGCTTCCAGCGGGCCGGGCAGAAGGCTGGATTCCGGCTCCTGGAGGATGATCATTCCTCCTTTGCTCACCACCGCCTCCATGCCGAGCTTCAGATCCACATCCACACCGCTGAGGAGCACCACCGAGAGCTTGGCTCCGAAGACCTCCGCCGCTGAATGCAGGAGGTTGTCCGCATCCAGAGAAATCCCGTTCATATTGTTTTCTTTGACGGAAAGCAGCGGCGCGCCCTGACGGAGGACAATCTGCCGTCTGCCGTGGCAGTTGCCGATGCGGCACTGACCGCCGAGCAGGGCCTCGTCCGCGTCGAGACAGGTCACGGCATAGGGCGTGTAGGCATCAAAATATGAGGCCAAGTGGCGGTCGATGCCAGGATACATGTTCTGCAGCACCATCACCGCCGTCTTGTCGCTGCGCACCAAGGCCGGAATGATTTTTTGCAGCTCCAGAATGCCGCCCAGACCGCCGAGAATGATGACAAGCTGCTCCGCCGGGCGGCTGGGGACGGATTTTTCCTCCGCCAGCTTGGGTGATTTGGCCCGGCTGACGTTGTCAACACAGAATTCCCGGACATTCATCAGGATATACTGAAGCCGCTCGCTGATCAGCCGCCATGAGTCCGGGCTGACCGGCTTGGCCACCACGTCCACCGGCCCGTAGCGGAGGAAGTCCATCATCCGCGACGAAAGCTGCTCGTTGAAATTGCTGACCAAAACCACCGGCGCGGGCGAGCGGATCATGATGTGCTTGAGAGCCACGTCGCCGCTCATCACCGGCATGGTCATGTCCAGAGTGACCAAATCCGGGGTCTGCATTTCAAGGAACTTCAACGCCTCTTTGCCGTTGGTGGCCGTGCCGATCACCTTGGCCTGAATCTGATCCTCAAAGAGCTTGACAAAGGCCTTGGTGAAAAAGCGGGAGTCATCCACCACCAGCACCTTGGGCAGATACGGCCCGCTGTCTTTGTTGACGGCGGCAGGTTTGTTCTGCTCGTCAATGCGGCGGGCGGCCTCCAGCAGGAGAAAATTCCACGAAGAGTCAATGCTGCGCTGGTTCGTCTTGGCGAAGATCATGCTGAACGTGCCGGAAGACCAGCTCATGATCCGGTAGAATGCCTCCTCGCCGGTCAGCTCGCCAAATTCGGCATGAATGATCTCGTTGTCGGCAAAATAGAGCACGCCGAGATTGTCCTCGCTGAGAACGCTCAGCTTGCGGTCGTCGCCGGACAGGCAGGCGAACTGGACAATGTCAACCAAGCCGAGGCCCTCGATTTCTCCGACAAAGCCGTTTTTTACGGCGTGATTCTTCATGACCGGACCGCGTTGAGCCTACAGGGCGTTGAAGGTGACATGAGTGGCGACAAAGACCAGCATGAGGACAAACAGCTCTTTGAAACGGGTTTCCGGCACCTTCTGAAGCAGCCGCGCCCCGAGCTGGGCACCAAGCAGCACACCGATGACAGCGGGAAAGGTCACCTGCCAGAGAACGCTGCGGCCCAGCAGGAGCTGCGCGGTCACGGCGGCAGCGGAAAGTAAAAGCATGAGGGCGATGCAGGTGGCCACCGCGCGGTTCATAGCCAAGCCGCAGCGCATGTTGAGGAAGGGCACCAGCCAGTCTCCCACGCCCACGCCGAGGAAGCCGGTGAGCACGCTGGCTGCTGCCGTGATGAGACTGCCCCGGCGGCGGACCATGTCCATGTCCGCCTGCTCCGAGCCATCGACAAAAAAGTCTTCGCCGAGCATGAAGGCGTAGGCGATGAAAAAAATGACCAGTCCGAGGAAGAGCTTGATGTAGAGCGGATTGATGAGAAAAGAGACCAGCACGCCGACGAGCACGCCGGGCAGGCCGACAGAGGCCAGCAGCCGCACAACCGGCCAGCTGACCAGTCCGGCCCGGCTGTTGCTCGCTGTGGCGCTGAGCTGGCCGAAGGTCTGAATGACGATGGTGCAGAGCAGGGCTTCGTCCGGGCGCAACTTGACCACCGTGAGCAGCACCGGCATCCAGAGCACTCCGCCGCCCAGCCCAAAGAACAAGGCCACAGTGGCTATCACCAAGCCTAAGGGAAGCATCGGCCAGTTCATGGTCAGCACTGATAAAAGCTCCTGCCGAATTCGGCCAAGGCCTCCTCCATCTCGTCAATCAGCTCAATGGCCTCGTCAACTTTCGCCGCCTCGTCCCCTGCGGTCAGAGTCTGCCGGAGCTGTGCTGTCATGTTTTTTGTCAGCAGGATCAGCTCCTGCTCGTTGGCGTTAAGGTCGTTTATGTGCCGGGCCAGCTCGCCGAGTTCATCGCGGCTCTCTTCAGGTAGGGCTGCGGAGAAATCACCCGCGCTCATCGCCCGCGTCCGCTCGATGATCCGCTCCAGCGGAAACATGATTCGCTTTATGAAAAGCATCATCACCAGCCCTATGGCCAGCAGCAAAGTGCTCAGCATCACCCGTGCCTTAAGGAGGATGCGGCTGACCAAGTCTGCTGCCGCCATGCCGCCGAGCTGTTCCCGCAGCAGGCCCAGCACCTCCTTGCCCCGGAGGAACAGCTCAATTTCCACGGCCATAGTCAGAAAGACGATGCCGATAAAGAGAATATAAAAACCCATCTGGCGCTGAAGGCCGCTCTTAAAGAAACGCATCGCAGCCCGATCAGGGATTTTTAAACAATTTTTCTAGATACTTCTTAAATGCCCGCAGGTCGTCCTCGTAGATATCCTTAAAACGCACCCCGATGTCGTATGTCCCTTCGTCCTCGAAATGCTGCGCCCAGACCACTTCCGCGATCGCGGTCAGCGGCTTGGAGGCTGAGCCTGCGTCGAGGATGGCGATGATGTTGTTGAGATAATGCTGCCAGCCGCGCAGCTCCACGGCAAGCTGGAGTATCGTGCCCGGCTCATACAGCTCCTCGGTGGTGAAGCAGAGACCATTCTCAGCCAGATTTTTGGTGACGGCGGGCTTGGCCTCCAGATTCGTCATCGGGTATTGCAGCCGTGTCACCATCAGACTGGCTTGGCGGTCAAGTCTCGGACATTCTCGCCTGCATTTTCCTGTCATCGTCCCTGCTGTCATGCTTGCTGCTCCTTTCACTGAAGGATGTCGGTCAGCTCACGCACGTCCTCAATCTTAACCGAAGCGGCGAACTGATCATCCACCAGCCCGTCAATATTGTTCTTTTCAATTAGACCATGTTTGACCATCAGATTGGCGATCTGCTGCATTTCCTCCTGCTTGGGTACAAATTTATCAAACACCACAGTGCGGCTGCTGAAGACGAGCTTGGCCGCGTCAGGCTTCTGCGACCAATATTGGGCGGCGATTTCGGCGGCCTGTTCCTGATGGCTCTTGGCCCAAAGATTGGCGCGGGCCGCGCCACGCACGAACTGCCGCATCAATTCTGGATCCTGCGCAATGCTTTCCTGTCTGACAACAACAAGATTGCAGATGAAACCCGGCCATAAATCTTCAACATGATGAACAAGGGTCGCAGAGCCGTTGACCAAGCTTCTGGCGGCGAACGGCTCGCCGACAAAATAGGCATCCATCGAGCCTGCGGCCATTGCCGAAGGCATGTCCGGCGGATTCAGCTCAACAATGTTCAGCTGGCCCTTCATGCCGCGCTTGTCCATCTCCTCCAGCAGGGCAAGATTGTGACCGGAAAAACGCATCGGCACTGCGACCTTTTTTCCGGCCAAGTCTTCAAATTTGGTGATGTTGAGTTCCTTTTTCGCCACTAATGTGCTTTCATGCCGATTGCCGATCATCACCACCTTCGCGTCCACGCCCTGCTGCCGCAGAACCACGGACAGCGGAGCGATGATGAAGGCGGCCTGAATGTTGCCGTTGCGGAGCGCGGAACCCATTTCAGCGAAAGAGCTGAATTTCAGGGCCTCAAAATAGATATCGCCTTTGTCTTTACTCACATGGTTCAGGAGCGGTGCCGCCAAGTTGGTGATCACCGGCATGTAGCCCATCTTGAACACCTTCCGTTCCTTGCCTGCTCCGGCCGAGGCTTGGTGGTTGCTGCTGACTGTGGGGACAGAATCCTGTGTCATAAAATACAGCCCGGCGATCACTGCTAAGGCAAGTGCTGCACCCAAAATTATTTTCCAAGATTTCATAGCAACTCCTTCTCGAGGTAAATTTTCGTCAGACGGCGTAGTTCACACCCAGCATGAAGAACAGTTCATCCCTCAGCTCGCAAAGTTCCGCGCCTTTTTTAAATAAATTGCGCGGATGCGGAAAGTCCAGCTTGCGGTTCATTTTGATCTGCGAGGGACGGCGGCTGAAAACAATGATCCGGTCGCCCATGATCAGAGCATCGTCAATGTCATGGGTGACGATGAAGATGGTTTTGCCGAGCAGCAGATGCATGTTGACTACTTCCTCCCTCATCTTCATATGGGTGAGAAAATCGAGACCGTTGAACGGCTCATCCATAATCAGGATTTCAGGATTGACCGCCAAGGCGCGGGCCAGCTCGGCCCGCCGCTGCATCCCGCCGGAAAGCTGATGCGGATAATGATCCTCAAATCCGTCCAGCTCGACCATGTCGATGTACTCTTGAATCCGCTCGCATTGTTCATTTTTATTCTCCATCCGGCGCAGACCCAGCTCCACATTCTGCCAGACCGTCATCCACGGCAGCAGGCCGCTTTGCTGGAAGACAAAGATGTTTTTTGAGCTTGGTCCGGTGACTTCCTTGCCGTCAATGGTCACAGAGCCGGAGCTTTGCCTCTCAAATCCAGCTATGATGCGGAGGAGGGTTGATTTGCCGCAGCCGGAAGGGCCGAGCAGACAGACCATCTCTCCCTCCTCAATCTCGATGTTGACATCTTCCAACACTTCAACCGGTTGTCCGTAGGGAGCCGCGTCGTCTTCCCGCTTGTTTCTCCGGCGGTTGACAAACTGTTTGTGGAGATTTTTAACAGAAATATGTCCCATCTTCTTCAGTCCTCCTCTTCATGCCGGATGCCCCAGGAGGCAGATTCAATTGTGCCGAGTTGCCGCATCAGGCGGTCCAGCAGGATGCCGATCATGCCAATGACGATCATGCCGTCCATGACGTAATCCAAGCGCAGGCCGTTGCGGGCATCCAGAATCAGAAAGCCGAGGCCGGACTGCACGGCCATCATCTCTGCGGCCACCACCACAATCCACGCAATGCCCACGCTCAGGCGCAGGGCGGTGATAACCGGCGGAATAATGGCCGGAATGACGATTTTTTGCAGCACTTCCAAACGGCTGAAGTCAAAATTGGCCGCGACGTGAAAAAAAGTCGGATTGATAGACTGCACCGCCACAGTGGTGGCCACGGCTATCGGGAAAAAACTTGCCAAAAAAATCAAAAAAACTGCTGGCTTGTCGCCGATACCGAACCAAAGCATGGCCAAAGGAATCCACGCCAGCGGCGAGATGGGCCGGAGAAAATTGATGATCGGGTGCAGAAGGATGTAGGCTATCCGGCTTCGTCCCAAGATGATGCCCAGCGGAATGCCCAGCGCGGTGGCCAAAAGGAATCCCGCCGTGACGCGGAAAAGACTGGCAATGATGTGCTTGAAAATCGCGCCGCTGCGGATCAGCTCAATCATGCTGAAAAAGACTTGGCTTGGGCTAGGCAACACATGGGCATCCAGTTTGGCCAGCCGCACAGTGGCCTCCCAAAGCAGCACCAGTACGGTGAAGGACAAAAACGGCGCGATTTTTTTAGTGAGAGAGGAGTTCATTGGCGTGTCGTCATCAGTCAGAGCGGTTCCCGCCGCCCGGCGGGTTCATCCGGCTATCTCTTCGGCCAGCTGCATGTATTGCTTGGCCGCCCGGCTTGTTTCCGCGTAGTAGCTGATCGGCTCATTGACAATGTGCGATTCCTGCATTCTGTCGTCCGCCTCAATCACCGTTTTGAACAAATTGTCCCGGTAAGTCTGGCGCAGCTTGTCAAAGATGACCTTTTCTGAAGTGTTCTGCGGATGGTGCATGGTGATCAGCACCTTGCATTCCACCTCCCGGTTGATGCCTTTTTTCAGGACATCAATGACATCGTGAATCTGACTGACCCCATGCATGGAGAGGTACTCGCAGGTGGAGGGAACCACCACCAGATTAGCGGCCACCAAGGCGTTGAGGGTAAAAAATTCAATCGACGGCGGCGTGTCGATCAACACATGGTCGTATTTATCCTGAATGGTCCGCAGCCTGTCCCGGAGGAGATATTCAAAATTATGCTGACTCAGATATTTTTTCTTGAGCAGGGCCATCTTGCTGCTTGAAGGCAGCAGGGAGAGGTTGGCGTATTTGGTTTTCACAACCGCCCCGCCAATGTCTTTCACGCCACCGGCCAGTACGTCATAAAAGGATTTCGCCTTCCTGAAGCCGAGCAGGATGGTGAGATTCGCCTGCACGTCAAAGTCCACCAGCAGCACCCGTTTGCCCATGCGGGCGAAGGCCGCGCCGAGATTGAGGGTGGTGGTGGTTTTGGCCACGCCTCCCTTCTGGTTGCTGACCGCTATCACCCGGCTGTAGTCGGGATGCAGCTCCTCTTGGAGGAGAAAGGCATCATCAATAGGGGCGGCCCGCTGCACGATGAAACGGTGACCGCACTTATGACACCGTACCTTCAGCTCCGGCTTGTCTAGGACGCTGTCCGCAATCCTGTATCTGGTTCTGCATTTTTCACATGTGATGATCATAGATTGCTCTCTGCTGTTTCAAAATTCCGCTCTTGACCGCGCAACGCACTCAGCTTTGTTTTCTGATCAAAGAGGCGATGGCCTCGGCCAGCCTGCTTTCCTCCACCACCATATTCACCCGATTCCGTTTGATGGCCGAGTCAGTGAGATTAGGATAAACGCAGCTCTCCACGCTCTGGGCGACTGTTTTGCCGCCCTGCTTCTGAATGGCGGCGAAGCCCTCTGAACCGTCGTCGCCGTAGCCGGTGAGCAACACCCCGACCGTCCGCTCGCGGAACACCGCTGCTGCTGAAATAAAGAGAGTGTCCAAGGGAGAGTCGGTCGGCCCGCCGATTTTGAAGCAGGCTTCGCCGTGCTTGTCCGCCTGCTCAACAGTCAGGGCCAGCAGGTTGGACTGAATGTAACAGACTCCCTGCTCCAGCATTTTGCCGTCCTCGGCAATAGCAATTTTCCACGTTGCGAACTCGTTGAACTTTTCGACAAAGGCGGGCAGTATCTTCGGCGAGATCTCCAGCAGGATCACCGCCGCCGCAGGCAGACCGCCCTCCAGCCGGGTCATCAGGCGGATGAAGGAGTTCGGCCCGGTGAGCGAGGTGCCGATGACCGCCAGCGATTGCAGCGGACCGGGAGACTGGGACAGGCTCGGGTCGGCACCGTTTTTCCGCCGCACCCGCACCCGGCGGATGTTTTGAAAGTTGACCGAGGTGGCCAGCTTGATCCGGTCGACAATCTGCTGCTTGGCCACATGGATGTCGCTGGAGATCGCCCCGGAAGGTTTGGCGACGAAATCGACCACGCCGAGGCGCAGGGCCTCAAAGGTGATAGAGCCATCGCTGAAGAGCGAGCTGAGCACGACGATCGGCACAGGGGCTTCAATCATGATGTGGCGGATGGCCTGAAGGCCGTCCATCACCGGCATGTCGATATCCAGCGTGATCACATCTGGATGTAGCTCCTTGATCTTCTTCAGCCCCTCAAGGCCGTTGCGGGCCACCCCGATCACCTCGATTTCAGGATCAGACTCCAGCAGATCGCTGATCGCCTTGGTCATGAAAGTGGCATCGTCCACCACCAAGACTTTGTATTTCTTGTCCATATCTGTTCTTCAGCCTCCCTGCCTCTCTTAATGAGCGGCATGCGGCTGCTCCTCCTCAGTGGTTCCTCGCCGCCGTTTGCGCTTGAAACTGAGTGTGCGCCGAGCCTGCTTGTCCGCCTGCTCATCGCCGGCGATTTTAACCAGCTCAGGAATGTCGAGGATCAGCGAGATGCCGCCGTCGCCAAGAATGGTCGCGCCGCCGAAGCCGCTGCCTGCCCGCAGATAATCGGCCAGCGGCTTGATGACCACCTCTTCTTGGCCGAGCAGTTCGTCCACGACCAAGCCGACCTCTTGGGTACCGGTGCTGACCACGACTACGAACATTTTATCCTCATCCTCGTGCGAGCGGTCGATGCTGTAGATCTTGGCGAGCCGGAAAATGGGCATGGTGGTGTCACGGATGTAGATGACATCCACTCCCTCGATCTGCGAGATATCCTGCCGGAAGATGCGCAGGGTCTCCTCGACCGAGGTCAGAGGGATGGTGAATTTTTCTTTGCCCACCCTCACCATCAGGGCTTGAATGATGGCCATGGTCAGCGGGATTTTGATCCGCATCTGGGTGCCCTTGCCCACTTTCGAGCTGATCTCGACCATGCCGTTGAGGCGCTCGACGTTCTTGCGCACCACATCCATGCCCACCCCCCGACCGGAGGTTTCGGTGGTCTTCTCGGCGGTGCTGAAGCCGGCCTCCATGATGATGCGGATGATCTCATCGTCCGCCATCCGGTCCAGCTCTTCCTTGTCGAACATGCCTTTTTCCAGAGCCTTGGCCTTGATGCGCTTGGGATCGATGCCCCGTCCGTCATCCATGATCTCGACTACGATATGGTCGCTCTCGTGATAGGCTTCCAGCTCCAAGGTGCCCTGCGGCGGCTTGCCCAGCCGCTTGCGCTCGGTGACGGTCTCAATGCCGTGATCCACCGCGTTGCGGATGATATGGATGAGCGGATCGGATATGGACTCGATGACCATCTTGTCCAGCTCGGTCTCCTCGCCCTTGGTGATCAGGCGGATGTCTTTGTCTGTGCGGTGGGTCAGATCGCGGACCAAACGGGGATAGCGCTTGAAGAGCTGGTCAATCGGCAGCATTCTGATCTTCATCACGCCTTCTTGCAGCTCGTTGGAAACGCGACCCAGATGCACGCCCGCCTCGCTCAGACGGAAGGCGAATTCATGCAGCGGTTTCATCTCGGCCTTGCTCAGTTTGGCCCGCTCTTGAAGCAGGAGCTGGAGACCGCGCATTTCGTTGACAAGCTGGGCGAAGTAAGCGCGGCTGACGACCAGCTCCCCGACTTGGTTCATCAGATAGTCAATTTTTTCCGCATCCACCCGGATGCTGCTGCGAACAGCGGATTTCCTGCCTGCGACACTCTTCTTAGGCTCTTCTTCAGCCGCCTCTTCTTCGGTGGCATCAGACGACTCAGATGCCATCGACTCCTCTTCCACCGCCTCTTTATGGTCGATAACAGGCGGCAGCTCTTTTTTCTCCTCTTTTACTTCAGCAGGAACCGCAGGCCGCGCCTCAGCCTGCGGGACAGAAGCGGGTTTAGGCGGAGGCTCCGGCACGGTGGCTGGCTTGGATTCCGGTTCAGTCGCAGCAGACTGCTCCTGCTCCTCAGGCTCGCTTTTATCGATGATTTTTCCGATCACATTGTCCATGTGATATTCGGAAACGGAAACATCATCCTCCAAAGCCATCGAACGCTCCAAGGCGCTGCTGAGGCGGACGAACAGCTCCTGATCGTCTGCGGCTCCAGCTCCGTCAGCGGTCTCCGGCGCAGGGGCCGACTCAGCAGCAGTGAACAGCACAGGAGCTGGTGGGGCAGCTTTTTTCTCATCCTCCAGCGGCGCGCTGAGCAGCGATTTGATCGTGTCTGTCGCGCCGTCAAAATCATAGGTGCCTTCGGCAACGGCTGGCAGCGGCGCAGGCTTGGGCTGTTCCTGCGGCGGGACAGCTGCTTCGGCGAGCTGAGGATAGACCCGGACCAGCTCATCCAAGAAGCGGCGCAGGGTGGCGGCGCAGTCCGGGTGGCGGCCTGCGATCAACGCGGCGGCATCCGCCTTGAGGGCCTGCTGCAAATCCCCGCAGAAGGCCCTCAGGCTTTGGTACTCCATATAATTGGCTGAAGAGGCCAAGCGGGCCGCCGCCTCCCGGCAGCTCTCAACCACGGCCAGCCTGTCGGCAGACGCAGGCAGGGCTGCGAGCTGCTCCCGCAGGAACTGCGTGTCGTTCTCGAGCTTCCGCACAAAAATAGCGACCAGCTCTTGATCGTACTCGTCCTCGGACAGCTCGCAGACCAGTGCCGCAGGTTCCGGTTTCTTTTCCGGCTCAGGAACAGGAACGTCCTCCTCCTCGCCTTCGTCGGCCTCGTCAAAGACGGCGGACACTGCTCCCTCGTCAGATATCGGGCTGCCGTCGTCTTCAGGCTCATTCTCATGCTCCTCATCATCGGAGAAGATGGAGTCCAAGGCCAGATCAAGATCATTGGCCCGCCGCTCCGCGCCATCATCCTCCCCGCTGTCTTGCGGTCCGTCAGAGAACAGGGAGTCTAAAGAGCCGTCGGCGGTTTTCCTGCCGTCCGCGCCCGCCGCCTCGGCATCCTCCTGGTAGCCATCCATCGCCTGCGGGAATGAGCGGATGATCTCGTCTATATATTCCTGCATGAAGCTGAGATTAGGCATTTTGCCGGAGGAAAGCTGCTCAATGGCGGTGTTGATCTCACGCTGCCAGTCGGTGTAGTGCTTGGCCAGCTTTTCGTAGCCCATGTAGTTGGCCGAGGACTTCAGGCTCTTGATGGAGTCGCTGCAGCGGTAGAGCACGTCCTGCTTGTCCACTGACAGCGACAGCTCGACGGTCTGAGCGTAAAGGAAGGGGATGTTCTCCTTGAGCTGCTGCAGGAAAATGCTGTACAGCTCCTCGTCGTGCTCGTCGCTCATGCTTTCTTCCGCCAATATGCCTTTGCGCGGCTCCTCCACTGGCGGAAGCTCCGGCTCGGCGGCGGGTGGCTGCGCTGCGCTGGACGGCAGAACACTGTCATCGGCTGTGCCCTCGACAACAGCCTTGAGCCGGGCGACCAGATCGGCGACCTCGGTCTGCTCGCTCTGGCTGCGCTCCAGTTCCTCGATGAGCAGGGCGATGCGGTCTTTGGCCTCGATAAGCAGGTCGGTGACGGCGGGAGTGAGAGGCTGCTCACCCTTGCGGACGAGGTCAAGCAGGCTCTCCAGTTTGTGCGACAGTTCGGCAATCCGGTCAATGCCGACAAATTGGGCCGCGCCTTTAATGGTGTGGGCGGAACGGAAAATCTCATCCATGATTTCCCGGCTTTCCTTGCCCCGGCGCTGCTCCAAGCGGAGCAGGCTGTTCTCCATTTCCTCAAGATGCTCCGCCGCTTCGATGATGAAGTCCGGCAGCATTGACAAATCTATCATAATCATCACCCTGTCGCAGTCTGACTGTCAAATTTATGTTGCGCGCTTCCGGCTCTCCTCTGCGCCGGCGGCGTTCACTTCGCGCTTCCTTTGCAGGCGGCCCCGCCATCGCAGCAGCGTCCGTCTTTGCCGCAGTCGGATTCGGCCAGCATCCGCTCGTGCTCCAGTCTGATTTCAAAATAGCTGAACGAGGTGACAATCGACCTCAGATCCTCGTTGTCCTGCCGCAGCAAGGTCAAGTCCTCCTGAGCAGCGGCCAAGGCCGATCCCTCCTCTATCCGCTCCAAGGCCCGCTCCAGCAGCTCTCTGCTCTGCTGGCTGTGGTTCCAGACAAAAAGCAGCACCTCCTGCATGTTGACGGCCAGATCGTTGACCGTCTCAGCCAGACGGCCTATCTCGTCGGACCGTTTGACGCGGCTGAGTCGGTCAAGGTGGCCTTCAGTCATTTCCTGCACGGAGAGCTGCACGTCCGCCAGTGGCTTCAGCACCTGCCTTTGAAAAAGAAAGGCGGCGGCGGCCAGAAGACAGAGCAGCGTGGCTGCGGCGGCCAAGGCGACCGCCGAGGCCCATCCTCCCGCGCCGCCGCGTTCAATCAGGATGCCCGCGCCTGCGAGCAGAGTCAGCAGAAAGGCTGAGACAAAGAAGAGCTGCGCCTTGCTCTTCAGGCTCGCGCTGTCCGCTGCCTGTAACAAGGTGGTCATAGGCGGCAAATCCGTTGGTGTGAGATGTTGTCAGCGGGCGGCGGTCGGTCGTCCGGCCTCATTCCTTTTTCCCTTCCTCCTCCTCGATCATGTCCAGAATTTCTTTTGCTTTGTGCTTGCTGGCAAAGCCGCGTGCGCCGAGCTTCTCCACTTCGGCCCGGTACACCTCCTCGTCAAGGTTGGAGAGGAAGATGATGTGGGCGGACTTGTCATAGCGCAGTATTTCCTTCGCCGCCGCCAGCCCGTCCATGTCGCGCATGGTGATGTCCATGGTGACGATGTCAGGCTTCAGCTCCTTGTACAGCTCAATAGCCTCGATGCCGTTTTTCGCCTGCCCCACCACGATGTGTCCCGGCGGCTGGAGCAGCTTGACTATCATCTTGCGCATCATGGAGGAATCATCGACCACCAGAACCCTTTTGCTCATCTGAGTTATTCTCCGCTGATTGAACTGAGCTGCTGCAGCTCATCCGCCATCAGGATGCGGTTGAAATCCAGCAGGATGAGAAGGCTGCCGCCGATGTCGCAGACTCCTTTGATGTAGCGGTTGGCCAGCCCGGCCATGACCACGTCCGGCGGCGGCTCTATCGTGCTTTCCATAATTTTCATAACCTTGGTGACCGAGTCGACAATGAAGCCGGTGACGCGGCCTCCAATGTCGAGGATCAGAATCCACGCGTCCTTGGCGGCGCTCTCCTTCCGGTACAGATTCAGACGCTTGCGCAGCTCGATGACTGGAATGATGTTGCCGCGCAGGTTGATGACCCCCTCGATGAAATCAGGGGAGTTGGGCACCGAGGTGATCGGCGCGGAACGGATGATTTCCTGCACCATGAGTATGTCCACGCCGAACTGCTCCTTGCCGATGGTGAAGCCGACCAGCTGCATGAGCTGCTCTTTCTCTTCCCGGTCGGCAGCCCGTCTTTCGGCTGCAAATCTCTCTGGCATGAATGGTCTCCTCGTTGCGCGGGGCGGCCCGCGTTTTCGTTGAAAGCTGACCGACCGCCCTGCCGCCGGAAAGCGGCGGAGCGGTCGGACAAGAGGGGTTCCGGCAGATCAGAGCTTGAACTGCTCAACCTGCTGCCGCAGCGCGGCGGAAGCTGCTGTCAGCTGGTCGGTGATCGACACAACGGTGCCCGCGCCTTCCACGGTCTTCTTCGCGCCTTCGAAGGACTGCTGGGCGATTTTGATCGCGTTGGCGGAGCGCTGGCCCTGCTGGGCAACCATCTCGTTCAGCATGTCGGTGCGGCGCACAATCTCGCGCATCTCGCCGTCAATGGCGGACGAGCCTGCGGTCGCTTCGGCAACCAGCGCGCTGATGATCTGAGACTGCTGCACCATCGCGGCGAGAGCGTCCTCCGCAGCTTTACGGCGGACACCCTGCTCGCCGGCCATCGTGGCGATCTGCTGGGCCAGTTTGTTCAGCTCCTGAACCAAGTGCTGGACGCTCTGGATGTCTTTCTCGACAACCTGGGCAACCGCCGAGATCTCCTCAATGGACTTCATGTTGTTACGGCCGCTCGCGTCGATCATCGCAAGGGCGCTCTGGAGCTGCTCGGAGTATCTCGTACCCTCCTCAACTTTGGTGGTCGAGTCTTTGATCAGCTGCGTGATCTCCTTGGCGGCTTCAGAGGAACGCTGAGCCAGCTTACCAACCTCGTCTGCAACGACCGCGAAACCCTTGCCGTGTGCGCCAGCACGGGCGGCCTCGATCGCGGCGTTCAGAGCCAGCAAGTTGGTCTGCTCCGCGATCTCGGTGATAACGCCGATGATTTCAGAAATCTGGCCGGAGGACTCAGCAATAGCCCTCATACCGGCAACCGTGTTCTCAACCGCGACGCGGCCTTGGTTGGCGGCCTTCAGCGATTCCTGACCCTGCTGGGTGGCGTTGCTGATCGCCTGACCCATGTTGCGCACGGCGGCGGTGATCTCGTTCATCGAGGCCGTCACCTGCATAACCATTTTACCTTGCTCGTTCGACGTGGCCACAACCATCGCGCCGGTTTGTCCCATTGCGCCTACGCGGTCGGTTACGGTTTCAGCCTCTTTCGACTGTTTGATGACCGCGCCGCTTACGGTGTTCATCGACTGGAGCAGCTCGGCGATGGTGTGCTGAGATTTCTGCGCCGATTCCTGCTGGGCTTTCGCGCCCTGCGCAACCTGCTGGGCAGTCTGGCCCATGGTCTCCAGCAGCTCCCGTGTCTTTTCAGACTGCTTCACCTCGATCTCGGCGCGGTCACGGTTACCGGCCGCACGGTTTGCCACGTCCTGGGCGTTGCTCGCAACCTTCTGCGAAACCTGCTCAACCTCTTTAAACGACTTGTTCAGCTCGATGAGCATCGAGTTGAACTCCGCAGCCATCTGCCCTACCTCGTCGCCCGAAGCGACCGGCACGTTCAGAGTCAGATCCCGTTCCGACGCAACCTGGCG